>JBAYOC010000154.1:0-4230 GCA_041678465.1 Anaerovoracaceae bacterium
CCTTGCGGTCCAGCTTACGTGGGTCCTTTTGCCCGTAGCTGGCATGGACTTTCAACCACAGACCCGGACAATTCCATTATACGACTCGGACTCAGAACAAACTCCGCTTCACTCGTTTCATCGCCAGCGATGAAAGCTCGCACACTTCGTTTGTTCCTCGTCGCCCCACAAAGCTTTGCTTTGCGGGGGCCCCATTTTGCTTTGCGAGGGCCACATTCTGCTTTACGACGGCCCCAAACGACCATGCTTTAATACTCCTTTTGGCTTGCGTCCATACCTGCGGCGAAAGTCAAAACATATACTTTGCGGGCACCCGCCGCCTTCAGCGCTTGGCTGCAGGCCTCCGTAGTGCTTCCTGTGGTGAACACATCATCTACCAGCAGAACCGTTTTGTCGTATATTGTAGTTTGTACCCATTTTGCCACTGTGAAAACATCTTGTACATTTTTCTTACGCTGCTCTGCACTGAGTCCGCTCATGGGTGTTGTATCAGACGTGCGAGTCAACAAGCGGGAGAAGTAGGGTTTACCTAAACGCCCTGCTATATGCTTTGCAAGGAGCCCTGCCTGATTATATCCTCTCCGCCTTTCCTTGCTTTTATGCATGGGTACGGGGACCACTAAATCCGGTTCCAGCCGCTCTGCATCTATCCTTTCATGCATGAGTTCCGCTAAATAGTCCGCTAGATAATCCTTATCCTTATACTTCAGCTGATGGATCAGTAGCCTTTCTGCCATTCCGTAGTGGACACAAGTATACCCTCTGTCAAATTTTCTGCATTCCTTTGTACATTCACTACAAATGCCCGTATCGGTCTGTACCGACATGGGTTTCCCGCAGCTTTGGCAAGTTGCTTTGTTTGCCCAGCGAATGCTTCTGACACAGAAAGGACATAGGGAATAAGGAAAGCGGTCGTCGATGGGTCTGCCGCAGTTAATGCAGTAGATATTCGAGGGATAAACCAGGTCCAGAAGAGAAGACCAGAGTTCTTTGATCAAAGCAAAAACTCCTTCAATTTGGGCTTGAGACCGGAATACCGCTCCGTAATCCTGTTGTTGTCTACCATTGCCCGCATCTTATCTTCCGATCCTACTAGAATGACGGCATCCTTTGCGCGAGTTACGGCTGTGTACAACAGGTTGCGGGTAGCCAATACCGGGGGAAACCACGATATGGGCATGATGATTATGGGAAATTCACTGCCTTGGCTTTTGTGCACCGTTACCGCGTAGGCCAGCTCCAGCTCATCTAAATTGGTCGCGTCATACTTTACGTATTTATTGTCCTCATAAACTACTGTGATTTCGTTGAATTCATTATCTATAGTGTGGATGAAGCCGCAGTCCCCGTTAAAGACGCCTTGACCGTCGCTGAAATCATCAAACCGCTTCCACTCCAGCTGATAATTGTTCTTGATCTGCATGACCTTATCCCCTTCGCGGAATAACCGGTCACCATGTCTCTTTTCCTTCACATGGGAAGCCGGCGGGTTAAGGATTTGCTGAAGCTCCTTATTCAGGTTGGTGCAGCCCAACAGCCCTTTGCGCACCGGTGTGAGGATTTGCAGATCTCTCAGTGGATCGCAGTTCTCAAAATAGGCCGGTAGGCGTCTGGTACACAGGTCTTTAATCGTAGACAGCATCTCCTTTTCGCCCTTGCGGTGCAGTAGGAAGAAGTCCTTGTCCTTCTCATTGCTGTCCGGGTAATCACCTTTGTTGATCTTATGCGCGTTGACCACTATGAGGCTTTCTTTGGCCTGGCGAAAAATCTCGGTGAGCTTAATGGAAGATATGACTTCGCTGTCGATAATGTCCCGGAGGACGTTACCGGCCCCCACTGACGGTAGCTGGTCCGCATCTCCCACGATGACTAAACGGGTCCCTGCGGAGATGGCTTCCAAGAGCCCCCGCATCAGCAGAATGTCAATCATGGAAGCCTCATCGATGATTACGGCATCAAATTCCAGGGGGGACTCTTCATTCTTTCCGAAGCGCATGCTATCATCTCCTTCGGAATAATAGTATTCCAGCAGGCGATGGATGGTAGATGCGCTATGGCCGGATGTTTCCGTGATCCTCTTTGCCGCCCGCCCGGTGGGAGCTGCAATTGCGGTAGTGAATCCGCTATGCTGAAATATTGCCATAATTGTGTTGATAATAGTAGTTTTCCCGGTTCCGGGTCCACCGGTAATCACTGCCACTCCACTGCCCATAGACATTTTTACCGCATGTTTTTGGTTTTCCGACAGTTCAATTCCCGTCTGCTTCTCTGTAATACTTATGAGTTCTTGAATGTTGCCCTTTGTTGGTTTCAGGTCGGCCCGATCCAGTTCAATGAGCTTTCGACACACCTTCTGTTCCGCCAGAAAATAAGGCACGGAGTATACGACGGCTCTTCCTTCCAGGTTTTCCACCTGCAAATCTCCTTCGAAAGCCATTTCTACGATTGTTTCATAAACTTCCTCGACACTCACATCTAGGAGCTCCCCCGCCAGTTCACAGAGCTGTTTTTGGGGCAGAAAGGTGTGGCCCTCATTCATATGCGCCCACAGGGTATAGCGAATACCGCTACGGATACGCTGGGGGTCATTTCCCGGCACGCCAAGAAGCCCCGCTATCCTGTCTGCCTTACGAAAGCCGATACCAAAGACGTCATCCACCAACTGATAAGGATTCTCTTCGATGGCCTTTATGGTATCGGATCCGTATACCTTGTAAAGGCGCATGGCATAGCCTGTGGAGATAGCAAATTGCTGAAAATAGAGCACGATCTCTGCGAACTCCTGATGACTTCTGAACGCGGAGCTGATGGCCTCAGATTTAACCTTGCCGATCCCCTCCACTTCCGTAAGTCTGTGAGGTTCTTCGGCGATAATCCGGAGAGTCTCTTCGCCGAATTTGTTGACCATAGCCAGGGCAGTCTTCTTTCCGATACCCTTCATGATACCGGAACTGAGGAAGCCTTGAATTCCCTCCGTAGTTGTGGGAACTTCCTCAACGTAGGTTTCGAATGCGAACTGCTCTCCATAAGTTGGATGGTTCTTCCAATTCCCGGTAAAGCAATAACTCCTGCCCTTATCCGGGTGGTGAAGATAGCCCACTGCAGTGAACTGCTCCTGAGCTTCTTCGCTTTCAACTACAGCAATGGTATAGCCGTTGCTTTGATTATGATAAATAATGTCAGAAAGGATTCCTTTTCGTTCTTCCATGTTTATTTCCATTCAAGGGTTTTGAGGATGGGTTTTATTCTAATTTGGTTATTTTGCAAAATATATGTTACGAAACTTTGCACGTATGGGGTTCTTAAGCGCCTTGGCCTTTTTAAGCAGTTTGGGTTTGGTGTTGAGACCGGGAAATCTGTGGACCACGTCCACCAGCATTTTCAGCATCTCACCAACCTTTTCCCCTTGAACGATTCCCGCCTCGATAAGGTCGTTACCGTTGATAGCCAGGTCCTCTACATACATGGGTTCTCTGTTTTTACGGATATCATCCAAAATGTAATAGCGGCTTTCAATGCGGTATCCCGGCGTATCGTAGACTTCCCGTTGTTGCTTACAGATGCTTGTAAGAAACTCGTAAACATCCTCTCCATTAAGGTAGATGAACCTTTTTAGCGCGTATTTTTCTACGGCAAAGTACAGGTCCATCAGCAGATTCTGCGCTGCTTTCTGCATCCGCGCTCTTTCTTTGCTCAGGTTCAGCTCATCGATGGCCCTCAGGGCTTTATGCTTATCAAAGCAGAGCAGAAGAAGAGCGAGTCGCAAATCCACGTCGCATCTAGACTTATCGATGTTCTGAATCAGTACGGCAAGGTCGCCATTCACCATTTTACCTTTAGGAGGGTAACAATCATTGAAAACAGCGTTAAGAACATTTGAAGAAGCACATATTCGAAGAGCTTTCCCAGTATTTTTAGCTGTCAGTAGCTTTTCGAATTCAATCCTTCTTCTGTCCATGCTGATCTGTTCCAACATGCATGCGTTCTTTTGCATTGCAGAGAAGGTTTCCATGGTCAGGTCAAAATCCAGCTGCCCTGCCAATCGAATACCCCGAAGGGCGCGCAGGGGGTCTTCACTAAATCTTTTGTCCGGATCGCCTATGGTGCGGATGAGCCGCTCGGAAAGATCCTTTTGCCCGCCGTAAGGATCGATGACACCCTGCTGAGGGTGAAAGGCCATCCCGTTAATGGTAAAATCCCGCCTTGCTAGATCCTCTTCGATATTATCAG
>JBAYOC010000155.1:0-4229 GCA_041678465.1 Anaerovoracaceae bacterium
CATCCTACCAGCAGACCGCGAGTACAACAGGGAGCGCGAACAAGGGCAACGGCCTGAATATGGACGATTTTTTTAAACTCTTGGTTGCACAGCTTTCCAATCAGGACATGTTCAACACAATGGATGATACCCAGTTCATTTCTCAGATGGCGCAGTTTTCCATGGTACAGGCTCTCAGCGATTTGAGCCAGGCTTCTGCAACCGCTTACAGCGTCAGCCTTATAGGTAAGGAAGCAACTGTGGCGCACACCGGAGCGGATGGAACCATGCAAGTTCATACGGGCATAGTAGACAGCGTAACATTGTTCAATGGCAGTCCACAAATCACCATCGACGGGCAAAGATATGCCCTGACCAATGTAATGGAAGTCCGGGAGCCTAATATCATCATTCCTAACAACGAATTATCAGTGGAGACGCCGGCAGACCCCGGGGAGTCCGTAGAACCCATGGAACCTGTGGAGCCCGTAGATGAAGCTGATGTTTCAGAGATAGATGATGCGGTCGAGGAAGAAATCCATGGTTAATAAAATTTACGGAGGTAACTACAACCTGCCGGATGCCATCATCCGGAAAGCAGAAGAGATCAAATCCACAGAGAGAACAGAGGCTCAACTGACAAGGCCAACTCAAGGGCCTACATTTCAGGAGATATTTGATCAACAGCGAATATCCTTTTCTAAACATGCCAACCGGAGGGCTGAAGAGAGAAGCATCGAGATCAACCCGACGGATATCAACCGGTTGGGAGAAGCCTGCAATAAGGCAGAAGCAAAAGGGATAAAGGACGCTCTGATCGTAATGAACGAGTCTGCTTTTATCGTAAACGCCAAGAACAAGGTAGTCATTACGGTGATTGATAAGAGCGAAATGAAAGATAACGTATTCTCAAATATTGATGGTGCCATATTCATTTAGCCGGACCTCTGCAGTCACTGATACAGTGTATCAGTTGAAAGCGAACAGGAGGCTAAGCTGATCCCGAATGACGGACGGATCTGCGAGTACAGAGTAATAGGCACAGAAAGGATTGACAATGTTAGGTTCAATGTATTCTGCCGTTTCCGGACTGGCAGCTCATCAGACAAAGATGAATGTCATAGGAAATAATATCGCAAACGTTAATACTTACGGCTTTAAATCCAGCCGTGTTACATTTTCTGATGTTTTTTACCAGACGATGAACGGAGCTTCGGGTCCTACCACCAACTCCGGCGGTACTAATCCCACGCAGCTGGGTTACGGTGCCAAAGTAAAATCCATCGACGTCATCAACACAAGGGCAGGCAGCGCCACAACGGACCGCGCCATGGACGTATATATCAACGGAGACGGATACCTCCCCGTGAAGGACAACAATGGTATCATCAAATACACGAGAGTGGGAGTGCTTGGTTTTGACCTGTCCGGCAATTTGGTTGACAGCACCGGTAATATGGTACTGGGCGTTCCTCTCGATGCAAACACCAAGATGCCAAGGTTAAGTGCCGATGGAACGGTAAGAGCCCAGGACCTGGTTCCTATCAGGGTTACCCCGGAAGAGCTGGATAAATTCACCGGCATCACCATCGGCAGCAACGGTGAGATTACGGCCATTCAAGAAGGGGATCCCATCGTAGTGCCTGCAGCAAACACGGGATGGCTAAAGAGTGTAGCCATTTCACCATCCTCCCTTTACAGCAAAGACGTGTCCTTGACCGTTACGAGAGGAGACGATGTAGATTTCCTGCCGGGTATCTATCAGGGGGGCACGACAGCCATAGCGGCCGGGCCTAATCCGGTAAGCGCAGACGCTGATGTAAACGGTCCTTTAGATGTAAGCTATGACGGAACCGATTATACGTTGACCTATACCCGGAAGGGAGAGACCAGCGTGAATACGGTTATCGGGGTTTATGACGGAGTCGGCACGGTGACCTTCGAAGTAGACTCAACAGATTCGGATCCGGCAGTAAAAGGAACTGTTACCATCCCTGTTGGCGCTGATGATACAACGCAAGTGGTCCTGCCTGCAGACGGCACTCCTCTGACTATCGGACATGTCGTGGCATCATCCATGACAATCACCGGAACGACCTATGATAAATCCGGTGCAGAGGTGAACCTTGCTGCTAGCTGGACACCCGGCGGGGCAGGCAGCTCGGAGCTCAAACTTGGCGACATGACACTCTCCATCGACCCGGCCAGATTTGGGTCTCTGGAAACCGGTGCATTGGACAAGACGATAATCGGATCCGTAGGCCCCGGTGCCGGAGTGCCGACGAAAATTGCAAACATAGCCGTGGTTAACTTTGCTAACAGCGACGGCCTTTCCCAGAGCGGCGAAAGCTACTATGTGGAGACGGCGAACTCAGGACAGCCCATTGGTAGAATCCCCGGAAACGGCGGAACCGGAACCCTGCGGGCCGGTGCACTGGAAATGTCCAACGTGGACCTGTCCAGAGAGTTTACAGAGATGATCATTGCGCAAAGAGGCTTCCAGGCCAACACGAGAATGATCACAGTATCCGACGAAATGTTAGCTGAGCTGGTCAGCATGAAGAGATAAGGATAGAGGGTAGGGGCTCCGCCCCTACCCAAAACCCCAACCCCTATAAAGGAGGTTTACCATGATTACACTGACAAAACTTAACAAAGCCGGCGACGAACTATATATCCTGAATAGCGATTTGATTGAAACCATCGAGGAAAGACCTGATACCACCATAAGGCTTGTAAACGGAAAGCACTTCGTTGTAGCTGAAAGCGCTGCAGAAGTTATTTCAAAGATAATTGCTTATAAAAGAGAGATTTACCGATAATGTTGAAGAGGAAGTGCCTTTGGTCACAGGGAGTGTTATATGCTTGAGATTAGTACAATAATAGGTTACGTTGCAGTAGTGGGTGCAATTATCTTCGGTATCTCCTACGGTGACGGCGGGTTTGATTTCTCCATGCTTGAAAACTTTATCAACGGACCAAGTGTTTTCATCGCTATTGGAGGGACTTTCTTTGCCCTGCTTGCCTCTTTTCCCTTCTCATCGTTTAAGCGCATTCCCACGCATATGAAAATGGTGATAGGAAAGGACAAAAAAAACCCTTACGAATACATAGAAACGATTACTGAATTATCTAGAGAAGCCAGAAAGAAGGGCCTTCTGGCCTTGGAGGATAAGGCGGTGACCTTTGAAGATGAGTTTTTGAAGGAGAGCGTACTGCTCATCGTGGACGCCATTGAGCCGGATAAACTAAAAATCTGGTTTGGACAAAAACTGGATTATATGAGGCAACGCAACGAAGCAGAGCGTAATATCTACGACAGAGGTGCAGCCTTCGGACCGGCTTTCGGTATGATCGGCACTCTCATCGGTCTGGTCAATATGCTCAAGGCAATGAATCTGGATGAAGGCCCTGAAATGCTTGGGTTAAATATGTCCGTTGCGCTGATCACTACATTCTACGGATCCTTATTGGCCAACGCTTTCTTTATACCTATGTCGAACAAGTTAGAAATCGCACAGGAAAGAGAGATGCTCTACAAAGAGATGATCGTCGAAGGGGTCGTTTCCATAAAAGAGGGAGAGAACCCCAAGTACATTCAGGAGAAATTGATGAACTTCTTAGAGGTAGAGAGGTTAAAGAAAAACGAGACAGATACTGAAAGCAAGCCAAGCAAGCCAAGGAAAATCGGTATAGGCAGACAAAAGCAAAAATAAGAACAACGCTACTTTTAGCCCAGAGGAATCAATTATGGCGCGAATACGAAGAAAAAAACCAATAAATGTAGATGCCTGGCTCAATACATATGCAGACATGATCACCCTGGTCCTAGTGTTCTTCATATTGCTTTTTTCCATGTCCTCTATGGATCAAGAAAAATACAGGCTTCTTGTCAAAGCATTTACGGCAGACCCGGAGACACTGGAACAGCTCATGATAGAAGAATCGGATCTAGAAGAGGGGAGCCCCCAAACGGAGCAACCGGTGGTGGGTGAGGATATCGAATTAACAGAAATTGATGATTTGGATCAATTGTACCTTTACCTGCGAAATTACGTGGACCAGAATAACCTGCAAGCGTCGGTACAGGTGGAGAAAAGTGAAAATGTCGTGTATGTCAGATTCATGTCTTCCTTGTTCTTCGAGCCCGATCGCGCAGTGCTTAAAGCGGGCGGGAGGGTCATCTTAGAGCATGTGGGCGAAGCCTTGACTCAGGTAGAGGAAATTGCACGATTTATCCGTATTGACGG
>JBAYOC010000156.1:0-4229 GCA_041678465.1 Anaerovoracaceae bacterium
AAACAGCTGCCGGCATCTCAAAGCAAAGGGGATGGAAGATATGCTATTATCTTCCATCCCCTTTGCTTTGGTCGGAGCGACAGGATTCGAACCTGCGGCCTTTTGACCCCCAGTCAAACGCGCTACCAAGCTGCGCCACGCCCCGATATTGTTAAATTTAGTTGTTTTTGGTGCCGGCGATCGGGGTCGAACCGATACGGTGTTGCCACCACGGGATTTTGAGTCCCGCACGTCTGCCAATTCCATCACGCCGGCACAACAAAGCTATAATAGCACAGCCGAAAGGGGAAATCAAGAAAAAAACCTTTGCAAATTTATAATAATCCTATATAATGCATATAGAACCTAAGAGGAGGACAAAACATGGATACACTGTACACGTTAATGCCCTTAATATTATTGATCTTAATTATGTACTTCCTGCTCATCAGACCCCAGAAAAAAAAGGAAAAGCAGATTAACGCAATGCGGAGCAGCATAAAGGTTGGTGACGATGTCATTACCATCGGCGGTATCTATGGAACCGTTTCTAGAGTTAAAGATGATTCTTTGATTATACAAGTCGGTGCTGACAAGACAAAGCTGGAAGTGACCAGGTGGGCGATTTCAAAAGTAGTTGAGGACGGTCCTTCCCCCGCGAAGACCACCAGACCGAGACAGGAAGCTGCGGAGAAGGAAGAAGAACCTGTGAGAAAAGGACCGCGCAAAAGATTGGAAAAATCCGAGCCCAATCCAGTCTCATCCGACCCCATCGAAGCGAATCCTCTGGAAGTAGATGGAGATAATAGCCCGCTTGAAGAAGAGTAGTTTACGCAATGAAGACCATATCCCTGCAAGGTACCTTGCAGGGTTTTTTCTACAGTAAAAAACACCGTTTTCTACTGTAGAAAAACGGGGAGTGCAGAGGGGGGAACCCCCTCGCTGCCCTCAGGAGGGTGCTCAGGTTGCACTGCAACCGCCGAAGGGAACCTAAGGTTCCATAGCGGAAGTGGCATAGCAAAGCGGAGCCACTTTTTTCTTGTAATACTCATCCCAAACCGCAAGTATACTGTAAGAGTATATGCGGGGGTGATCGGATGAGTAAAAAATCGGTGAGTTCTATGGGGTCGCGAACAGGTAAATCCTTTATTCTGGCTCTCATTTGTCTTATCATGCTTCTTGCTTTGATTGGAGCGCTGATACGCTTTACACCTCTGCCTGAACGTTGGGCATCCCTTTATGTACTGGGAGCTCTATGTGTGGCTTGCTTATTTATCGGGGTGTTAATGGGAAACGTAATAAAAAAGAAAGGGATGCTGTTCGGCGCATTGTTCACAGTTGCTTTTCTTTTGCTGATCCTTGTGATTTCTGTTCTGATAACGGGGACCTATTCTGAGGCGGGACTTATGCAAGTCCGATTTATACCATGTATCGTATTTGGTAGTATCGGAGGCATGATAGGGGTCAATCTCAGAACGTGATGATTGGAAAGGTAGAGCGGAAGCGCGTAATTCTCTTCAAATCGGCTAATTCGCTCAAAGAATAGCGTAAATCCCTTGTGGACAAGCTCAAAAAGTAGTAAAATTATCATTAGTATTTTTTAGGATAGAAGGGATTTATGATGAAAAAAGGATTTGCACTTTTACTGGTTTTACTTATTCTCCTAGGCTGGGTCTTTGCACTTACAGACCTCGGTCCTTCCTTTAAGCAATCGATTAAACTGGGACTGGATTTTAAGGGTGGCGTCTATGTTGTCATGGAGGCGCAAACAGAGGCTACCGGTTCCGAATTAGCGAAGCTCATGGAGCAGACCCAGATGATAATCGAAGATCGTGTAAACCAAATGGGCCTTTCTGAACCCACGGTTACCGTTGAAGGCGATAAAAAGATTCGGGTTGAACTTCCGGGTGCGGAAGATGCGGATGAAGCCATTGCTACTATAGGTAAAACTGCTCAGCTCCAATTTGTTTTAGGAGATGGTACGGTAGTATTGGATGGTAGCCAGGTGAAAGATGCGGGAATCGGTAGAGATGAGAAGGGCTTTCATGCTGTCGACCTGGAGTTTGATGCTCAGGGTGCTGTAGCCTTCGAGGAAGGTACACGAAAGGCTTTTAACGGGGAAATAATTAACAGTGAGACCGGAATGGTAGATGATGTAATATATATTGTTCTTGATAACAAAGTAATCTCTTTTCCCAGAGTCAATACCGTGATCAGTGGGGGGAGAGCCCAAATCACGGGGCAGTTTACCGCCGAAGAAGTAACAGAGCTGGCCTTGCTGATTCGCGGAGGTGCGCTTCCCGTGGGACTAAAAGAGGTACAAACTTCTCTAATCGGTCCGAGCCTGGGAATCGATTCCTTAAACATGAGTGTAGTTGCCGGAGTGATAGGGATTGGATTAATCCTAATCATGATGCTAGTGCTCTATAGGATTATGGGGCTTGTCGCCAACGTGGCACTGCTTCTCTATATCTTACTAGTGTTCTGGGTCATGGCTATTCTATCTGCAGTGTTGAATTTACCCGGTATAGCCGGACTGATCCTCTCCGTCGGTATGGCAGTTGATTCAAACGTCATCATATTTTCCAGAATCAAGGAAGAGTATCTGGTTGGCGGAAAATCTCTACGCGTTTCGGTGGACTCGGGATTTCATCGAGCTTTGAGCACCATCATCGACTCACAGTTGACTACAATGCTGGCGGGTGTCATACTCTATCAATTTGGCAGCGGTCCGGTGAAAGGATTTGCACTGACATTGATGATCGGTATCGTAGTCAGTGTACTTACAGCAGTGGTCATAACACAGTTTTTAATGAAGACGCTGGTGGAAACCAAATCCCTGGCAAAACCCAAGCTCTTTGGTCTCAATATACCAAGATTTCAGTTTAAGAGAGATTTTCAGTTTATAAAATATAGAAAGATCTACTACCTGATTGCCGTAGCTGTGATTCTTATCGGTATTGGTACAGGTCTCATCAGGGGCTTTAATTGGGGAATCGACTTTACCGGCGGTACCATGTTGCAGTTGGAGATGGGAAAGACCGTAGAAGTTTCTGAAGTTGAAAGAGTGCTGGATAAAAACGGAATTGACAGCACAATTGTCCATGCGGGGGAAGGCAATACACAAATCATTATTAAAACCACCCAATCCCTTGAAAACGAGGCTAGAGGGGTACTGCTTAATGATATGTACGATACCTTTGACATCGATGAGGACAGCTTACTGGAGGTGGAGCAGTTCAGCGCCTCCGTAGGTGATTTGCTTAAAGTGAACGCTTTTAGAGCATTGCTCATCGCAACGATAGGCATGCTGATTTATATCATCGTCCGCTTTGAATGGAAGTTCGGAGTAGCAGCGATTGCAGCATTGATTCATGACGTACTGATGATGATTGCTTTTTACGGATTATTTTACATTCCCATCAACAACCCATTCATTGCAGCCATCTTGACCATAATCGGATATTCCATTAACGATACGATTGTTATCTTTGATCGAATCCGTGAAAATCTGAGGATAATAAAGAAAACCAAGATGGAGGAATTGATCGATAAGAGCATCAATCAGACCCTTGTAAGGTCCTTAACAACATCCATCACCACCATCATCGCCATCATACCCCTGTTTGTACTTGGAGGCGAAACAATCCGGGAATTTGTAACACCGCTAATGGTAGGGATTATTGCGGGCGCAGTTTCCTCAATCACTATATCCAACCCGGTATATTATGAAATGCACAGATTAGTAAATAGACCGAAATACAAAGGAAAATAATCAGGAAAGCTTATGGCAGACAAATTGCGCATGGAAGAATTTCTGCTTACACTGCTAGAAATAAACCCGAATTACAACAGTGAATTGTTAAAAAGGGCTTATTTGAAGGCAGAGCAGATTCATATGGGGCAAAAACGGAAATCCGGTGAGGACTATGTCACTCATCCCATGGCCGTTGCTGTTATTTTGGCCGACCTGGGTATGGACGAGAATACTCTGGTAGCCGGCCTCCTTCATGATGCAGTGGAAGACACTCCATATAAACTGGAAGACCTACAAAAAGAGTTCGGGGAAGAAGTGGCACTGTTGGTAGACGGTGTGACTAAGCTGGGATCCCTGGTATTTGAGAGCAAAGAAGAGCGCCAGGCAGAAAACCTCCGAAAGATGTTTCTAGCCATGTCTAAGGATATTAGGGTGCTGATTATCAAGCTATCCGACCGCCTTCACAACCTTCGCACCATCAACTACATGGACC
>JBAYOC010000157.1:0-4224 GCA_041678465.1 Anaerovoracaceae bacterium
ACACCGGCCAGCTTTACGGCTAAGTGGATTGCCGCTGTGCCGGAGACCAATGCCGCTCCATGGCCAACGCCGACATAAGTAGCCATTTCCTTTTCAAAGCCATCGACGTTGGGGCCAAGGGGTGCTACCCAGTTGGTGTCGAAGGCCTCCTGTATGTATTTCATTTCATCCCCGTGCATGGTTGGCGATGAAAGCCAGATCTTTCCGTTGATCATAAAACGATTCCTTTTTATCTATTTTGGGCATTGCTTCGCCCTGCCGCACTCTTGCCCGGCAAATTACGCTATGTATCACATCCTGCCCTGCCCAACGCGCTTAGCGACGATTGAGACATGGGAGGAATTTATCCTTTCAGTTTGAGCAGGTTTACACAGTTGAACTCCTGCAGCTGCTCCTCTACTTCCTGCTCCCAGCAGAAGACCAGGGCTTTCTTGGTGCCGGCGGGAGGGTTCCCGATCTGGTAGGAAAGCCTTGTATCGTTTAATGCCAATAGACAAATCTCCATGATTTCGTCCTCGCCGCCTGCCACGTAGATGGTGTAGCCCTCTTCCGTATAGTTGCAACCAATTTCGATGATGTGGCCGATCATCTCTCTGACTGCAGTATAGGAGGCCTTCATGTACCGAAGGGTCTTATCTGCCACAGCGGCCATACCTTTTGGGGTCAAGTGATATTGCAAGGACTTTTGTGTCTGGCCTTCCATTTTAATCAGGCCTTTGGTGGCGAATTTCTTCATTAAAAAATTCACCTGCCCTAATGAGATACCGGTTTGCCGGGCGATCTGTCTCTGGGAGGTGATCGGGTTGTTAGCTACAATATTAAGAATGTCAAATTCCTCTTGAACCATGTTTCACCATTTTTCGACATGTTCAGTTCCTGAACACAATAATATCTCTATTGGAAGGGATTGTCAATCGATTTTCCACCCTACCTTTGCACAGGTCCTTCCTTTGGGCTATAATAATGTGGCTGGGATACAGCCTTGAAAGGATGGATAAGATGGATTTTGGAATCATGGATCAGATAAAGCAAAATGTAGGTAAAGTCATCGTGGGTAAGGAAAATGTCATTGAGCTGCTTTTGGTAGCCATTTTAGTGGAAGGTCACATCTTGCTTGAAGACCTTCCGGGCACCGGGAAAACTCTCCTGGCCAAATCCATAGCCAAGAGCATCGGAGGAACCTTCACAAGGATTCAGTTTACTCCCGATCTCTTGCCCAGCGACATTACCGGCTTCAAATTCTATGACATGAAGACCGGTGAATTCCGCTTTCAGCAAGGGCCGGTCATGACAAATGTCCTCCTTGCCGATGAGATCAACCGGACCATTCCCAGGACCCAGTCCAGCCTTTTGGAAAGTATGGGAGAGCATCAGGTAACCGTAGACCACGTCACCCATCCTCTGCCAAAACCCTTTTTTGTCATCGCCACACAGAATCCCATTGACCTGGAGGGTACCTATCCTCTGCCGGAGGCGCAGCTTGACCGGTTTTTGTTCAAGCTCAGCCTGGGATACCCCACAAAGGAAGAAGAGCTCACCATCCTGGACCGCTTCCAGATGCAGGATCCATACGAGAGTCTTGAAAGCGTCACCACCCCTGAGCACATCATAGAGCTCGTGGAGGCGGTAAAGCATGTCACCATTGCAGCCGCCGTGAAAAGATACATTATAGACCTGGTGCAGGAAACCCGGACTTCCGGTTTGTTTCATATGGGGGCCAGCACGAGAGCAGCTCTGGCCTTTATGGAAAGTGCAAGGGCTTTGGCAGCCCTGCGGGACAGAGACTACGTGGTCCCCGATGATGTAAAGCACCTGACTCCCTATATATTGGGCCACAGGATAAAGCCCAATGACAAAGAGCAAATGCAGGGAATCTCCGCTTACGACATCTTAGACGATATGCTCCATCGGATCCCTGTGCCTGTCTCCTCAACCCTGTGAGGTGACTAAGTGAAAAAGCTAAAAATTACTTCTTTTTATACCACCTTTCTCGCAGACGGTCTCATTCAGATCATCATCGCAGGCATACTTGCCACGGCTCTGATTTATAAGGTTACGTCTATTGTATTGCTCTGCGTGTGCCTCTTGGTCCTGAACCTTTGCGCAAAGGCGTGGACCCGGGTTAGCCTGAACAAGGTAGAGCAGGATGTCAAGCTGAGCTCAAAGAGAGCCTTTCCGGATGATCCTGTCCGGGTAAAGGTTCATGTGAAAAATAAGAAATTGCTTCCTGTCCTGATGCATGTTGAACTTCAGGGAAAATCAATGGAAACCCTGTCCCAAGAAGCAGGGTTACTGAGTTTTAGTGATTATCAATTTGAATGGGCCTTGACCTATCCTAAGCGAGGGGTTTATCCTTTAGGGCCTTTCCGGCTAGCCGCAGGCGACCCTCTCGGCTTTTATTCCATCGGAGAGAGCGACGCGGAATCATGGGAGATTGTGATTTATCCGCAGCCGGTGCCCTTTTCTCCGGGAGCCATAAAGAGTGAGGAGTTTTTCGGAAATTATAAGGGCAGGAGCTTTGTTGCGGATCCGGTACTGGTTGAGGGTGCAAGGGATTACTCCCCCAGCCGTCCGGCAAAGAATATCCACTGGATGGCTTCGGCAAAGGTCGGGGTGCTGCAGGAGAAAATATTGGATTCGTCCACTCACAGAAAAGTCGTGCTGGTGATCGATGTCAGGGGCTTTCAGGAGGCCGACGCAGGGGATGCGTTTGAGAATATGCTGGGCAAGGTTGCTAGCTGCCTAATGGAATATTCAAAGAGAGGGATCTTTCCCGGTCTTATGGTTAACGGTGTGAGAGCGGGGAGGGATGCCTGGACGGATGACAGCCCTCGGGGGGCAAATGCTGTGTACAAACATCTTGAGACCCTGGCGAGGCTCACCATGGATGTGGATCCCGGGCGGGATGAAATGATGGATGCCTACCAATTCAAGAGCACCATCTCTTACCTATACTTCTGTCATTCCTCCAACGAGAAGGTTTCGGCTCTGCAGAATCGCAACAAAGGGATACGATTTATTATGAACGAAGAGGAGGGCACGGAGCCGGTATGAACAGAATGCAGAGAAACATTGGCATATTTTCCGGCGGATGCGCACAATTCCTCTGGGTTTACGGTCTAATCCGGTTTTTCACTTATTCGGCTTTGGGAAAAGGATCGCCGGTCCTGGTCTGTTTTGTGGTTTTCTGGGCTGTGGTGGCTCTCACCGCTGTTATAAGACGCTCCCGGCTCTATGTAATCGTCATTCTGCTCTTGTATGGGGCTTTGTTTTACCTTTCCGCTCAATGGTTGTTTTTCAGCCAATTTCACGGCATAGGCGGTGATTGGACGGATTCGTCCTCCGGTCCTTTTTTTTGGATGATGCTGCTACAGAGAGCAGGCACTGTGGAAGAATGGTTGTCCATACTGGCTGTTTCCTTTTCTCTGATACTCCTCTGGGTTTCCGGCATACA
Organism: Anaerovoracaceae bacterium; assembly: GCA_041678465.1. GTDB lineage: Bacteria > Bacillota > Clostridia > Peptostreptococcales > Anaerovoracaceae > UBA1426. The sequence continues at coordinate 3,455 of JBAYOC010000157.1, forward strand.
TTTTACTATGAGGCGCATAAGCTATGAAGGCAGTTTGAGAATACTGGAGACCGGGGCTGTGTCTTTTTTGCTAGTGGGACTACTGCAAATCCCGTTGGGGCAGGCTCCCGGTGCAAATCTTTATCTTCTTCTATTCTTTTTATGGACAATCCTGGCCATCATGCTGCACAGGACTCCCTTCCGGAGCAGCGAAAAAAACAGTGGAGTCAAGCTTTTCCGCTGGTTTTTCCTCTTTACCTTTTCCATGTTTCTGATGGTGATTACGATCATGACTTTTTTCACGGATACGCTGCGGTGGATGGCGGAGGCGGGGATTTCAGCTACCAAGGCAGTGGCGGGGCCTTTTCTGCCTTACCTTGTTGCTTTTTTGAGGCTTCTCTTTGGAAGAAAGAATATCCGGAATGATTCATCCACATCGGGGGGTCTGGGGGAATCTTCGGAGTCGGCGGTAGGATCTTTGGGCGAACCGGGATTGTTTTACGTGATCATGGAGAAGCTTTTTGTGGGGATTATGGTTTTGCTTTTTCTGGTTGTCGTCGTTTCGGTGGTCCGTATGGTGTGGAAGTTCCTCTTTTCCAAAAGGGGAGGAGCGTCAGGCGGGAATTCCCTGGGGGACCTGCTGCGGGCCGGGATCCAGGCTCTTGCGGCGTTTTTCATATATCTTTACCGGAATCTGAAATCTCTGGCCCACCTGTGGGGGCGAGACGAAAAAGCCATGGAAAAAGTCTATAGACGGCTACTGCGATGGGGCACGATCCGTGGGGTTTACC
>JBAYOC010000158.1:0-4193 GCA_041678465.1 Anaerovoracaceae bacterium
ACGCTGTCACTGCCGGTGTGATTGAAAACTCCGTCTATAATGACGCGCATTCCCACTTTTTTCGCATTGCTGCAAAGCTCGCGAAAATCATGCTCTGTGCCAAGCAGAGGATCGATTTTCATAAAGTTCGCAGTATCGTATCGGTGGTTTGAATAGGCTTCAAAAATGGGGTTTAAGTAGATTACCGTCACACCTAAATCCTGCAGATAAGGTAGTTTCTCTACAATACCCTGAAGGTTACCGCCGAAAAAGTCGTTGTTCTTGATTAACCCCTTTTCATCAGGCAAATGGTTCGGGGTTCCACCCCAGTCCTCCCGGAGGATATAGTCTTTGTTCATTGCAGGAGCAGAATAGTTCTTACTTCTCGCCAACCGATCCGGGAAGATCTGATACATGACGCCTTCTGTCATCCACCGGGGGCATTGAAATGGTTTCTTTGACATTTCCATACCTACAAAGGCCTAATATTCCAGATCCGCTCAGCGTACTCTCTTACCGCCCGGTCTGCTGAGAAGACGCCAGCAGACGCGATATTGGCGAGAGACATACGGTTCCAGCGGTCCCTGTCTGCATATGCCCTTGCAAGCTCCTGTTGGGCATCTTTATAGGACTGGAAGTCGGCAAGGACAAAAAAGGGATCCGCCCCGCCGTTGTAACCGGTTGTAAGATAGTTGAGCAGCTCGCTGAAATTCTCGTTGTTGATTTTCTCCGAGATACAGCCAATAACTCTATTGATGTCAGTGTTGTTCTGATAGAGACTCCAGGGGCTGTAGGTGCCCGTATTTCGCAGGGCTTCCACCTCGCCGACGTTCATGCCGAAGAGGAAGATATTGTCATCACCGACTGCCTGATGGATCTCAACATTAGCTCCGTCCAGGGTTCCCAGGGTGACGGCTCCGTTGATCATCAGTTTCATATTGCCCGTCCCTGAGGCTTCCTTGCCTGCCAGGGAAATCTGCTCGGACACCTCTGCTGCGGGCATGATGATTTCGGACTGGCTGACAGAGTAGTTCTCTAAAAATACAATCTTCAGCCGGTCTTTCACAATAGGATCTTTGTTGATGACTTCGGACAGATGGTAGGCCAGACGTATGACCTGCTTAGCAATGTAATAACCTGCAGCAGCCTTACCTGCAAACAGGAAGGTTCTGGGTTGAAAGTCACCGTTGGGGTTGGCACAAATTTCATTGTAGAGATGAATCACATGCAATAGGTTCAGCAATTGGCGCTTATATTCGTGAATTCGCTTGACCTGTACATCAAAGATGGATTCCGGGTTTACTATAATATTGTTATGTTCCTTGATGTATTTTGCCAGCTTTCCTTTATTATAAAGCTTAATTTCCTCTAATTTCTCAAGTACGGCGGAGTCATTCTGAAACTCTTTCAGCTTTACCAATTCGCCTGCATCCTTACGGAAGCCCGGCCCGATCATCTCATCCAACAAGGCGGATAACCGGGGATTCGCCTGACAGAGCCAGCGGCGATAGGCAATGCCGTTGGTTACGTTGGTAAATTTATCCGGGTCCATTTGGGAAAAACCATCGAACAACTGATCCCGAATGATTCCGCTGTGCAGAGAAGATACTCCGTTGACCTTATGCGCCGCCGTCACACAGAGGTTTGCCATCCGCAGTTTTTCATCGTGAATGATGGACATGCGGTTTCTTATATTTTCATCCTGTGGAAAGGTTGCGTTTAACTTATCAAGAAGCCTTCGGTTTATTTCCCAGACGATGGAATGCAACCTAGGCAGCAATTTAGCGAAGAGGTCTTCCGGCCACACTTCCAAGGCTTCCGGCATTATGGTATGGTTTGTATATGTCACCGAGGAGGTTACAATTCTCCAAGCATCATCCCAGGGATAGCCATGCTCGTCAATGAATATCCGCATTAGCTCCGGGATGGCCATGGTGGGATGGGTGTCGTTGATGTGGATTGCCACCCCATCGCTGAAATTGTCCAGGTTAGGGAAAGTCCTCAGATGCTTATCTACAATGGTCTGCATAGAAGCGGAGATAAAGAAGTATTGCTGCATGATGCGCAGGCTCTTTCCTTCTCTATGTGCGTCTTCCGGATAGAGAATTTTTGAAATGATCTCCGCCATGTGCTTCCGCTCCATTGCCTGGAGATATTTGCCTTTAGCGAAGAGGTCCATGTCGATGCCCACTGGAGATGTGGATTCCCAAAGCCGCAACGTATTGATAACCGGGCTGTCGTAACCGGTGATCAACATGTCCCGGGGAATAGCCAGTACTGTCGTATAATCCGTATGGATTAACTTCATTTCGCCGTTTGAGTTCCAGTCTTCCTTAAGTTTACCTCCGAAATGAACTTCTTTAGTCTCTTCCTCTCTTGATCTCAGCCAAACCTCTCCGAGATCCAGCCAATCATCAGCAAGTTCTTTCTGCTGCCCTTCTTCGATTTTCTGCTTGAATATACCGTATTCGTAGCAAATGGACATACCGTGCCCTGCCATTCCCTGAGTGGCAATTGCATCCAGGTAGCAGGAAGCCAGGCGTCCAAGACCTCCGTTGCCCAAACCTGCGTCCGGGTCCATACTATAGAGGCAATCCAGACTCCCTCCGAGCTTTGATATGGCTTCTTTCAAAACATCGCTGAGTCCCAGGTTGAAAACGTTATTTCTTAATGAGGTTCCGGGTAGAAACTCCATAGACAAATAGTAGAGCTCTTTTTTCTGATGAGCGCTACCTTCGACATAGGTATTCAATTGCAGTTCGGACATGATGTCCCGTACCACAAGGCAAGTTGCCTTATAAAGTTCTGCTTTGTTTGCTGAATCCGGATCTCTACCATACTGGCGCAGTAATTTCTTGCGAATGAGTTCTGTGAGTTCTTCGGGAGTGCATACAGTCTTGATACATAATGAGTTCATCAATAATCCTTTCGTAGCAGGGATTCGTATAGCTCCACGTATTCTATCGCAGATTTCTTCCAGGAGCAATCTGTTTTAAAGGCATTTTGCATCAATCTATGCCAATGCTCCGGTTCCTGATACAGCTTGAGCCCTCTTTGAACGGCGTCCAACATATCGTGGGCATTGACGGACTCGAAGCGAACACCATTTCCTTTCCCTGTATCCGGATTGTATGGAACGATGGAATCTTTCAATCCACCTGTTGCTCTTACGACAGGAATTGTTCCATAGCGCAAAGCAATCATCTGAGCCAGCCCGCAGGGTTCGCTGATAGAGGGCATGACAAAAAGATCTGCTCCGGCGTAAATGCGGCTGGCTAACTCCGATGAGAAAGCGGTTATTGCAACCACCCTCCCTTTATATTGCATGGATTTCTCTCTGAAAAACTGTTCGAATTTGGCATCCCCTGTTCCAAGCAGGACGAATTGGATTCCATTGTCCATCATTTGATCGAAGACACGAGTCACAAGAGAAAGCCCTTTATGTTCTACTAGGCGGCCTATCATGCCGATGAGAGGCGCATCAATATCTGTGTCCAGCCCAACTTCTGCCTTCAGGGCTTCTTTGTTTAATAACTTCTTTGGTGCACTGTTCTTCGAATATTTAACAAGGAGAGCCTTATCTCGATAAGGGTTGTATAATTTGTAGTCGATGCCGTTTATGATTCCCGAAAGCTTGTACCGATTCTCCTCTATGATGGAATGAAGACCGTGTGCAAAGAATGGATAGGTGATCTCTTCCGCATAAGAAGGGCTCACAGTGGTCAACCTATCGCAGGTAACGATAGCACCTTTCATAAAATTAACATCGCCATCCATAAGCAGCAGACTTGCCTGCTCCGGATTCAATCCCAGCAAGTCTTGCAGGATTTCTTTTCCATAAACGCCCTGATACTCGATGTTGTGTATCGTAAAGACAGTCCGCAGACTCTTGTACTGCGGCTCCTGCTGATAAAGGGTCTTGAGGAACACAGGGACCATAGCGCTTTGCCATTCGCTGCAGTGAAGTACATCGGGCTCAAAATCCAAGTATTGTAAAGACTCTAAAGCCGCTTTGCTGAAATAGGCAAAGCGTTCTCCGTCATCATAATATCCATAGTACTCGTCTCGCAGAAAATACTGCTCATTATCTATGAAATAATACATAACATCGTTGTGTTCCATTGAGAAAAGGCCACAATAGCAGGTTCTCCAGCCTAAATCAACAGGAAAATCCTTTTGAAAAACCAGTGACTCTCTATATTTCTCCTTGATGC
>JBAYOC010000159.1:0-4180 GCA_041678465.1 Anaerovoracaceae bacterium
CTCAAGTCTAACTGCTCCAGCAAAACGCAGGCGCATTTTTCGCCGCCGCGCAATAGTTCAAGAATCTGCAGGCGATTTTCATCACAAAAGGCCTTGAAAACTTTTGCGTGCTTCTTATAAATCTTTTTCAAGTTATCACCTCGTATCAAATATATTTGATATATACTAGTGTATGTGTCAAATCGAATTTTGTCAATAACTAAAAAAAGTAATAGATATGCGATGGCTGCAAGACGTTTCGAAAAGGCGGAAAATGCTCCTTTTCAGAGAAGGGACTGAAATCCCCAATGCCTGATGAATGAGAAGACTAAGATTGTGCCTCGACAAAAACAATAAGCTTATTTTGTAAAAGTATGCTATATTCACTTTAAGGAAATAACTACAGAAAGAAATGCTATGATGGATTATAAATAGATCGTGAAAGGAAAGAACAAGAACATATGATGAATAAAAGTGAAAAGTACGAAATTGAAATAACGGACCTGGGCAACAATGGGGAAGGAATAGGAAGAATTGATGGCATGGCTGTCTTTGTTCCGGAAGCGCTTCCCGGAGACCGCATAATGGCCGAAATTGTAGAGACAAAAAAGAGCTTTGCCAGAGGAAGGCTGACTGAAATCTTATCACCGTCTCCTTTCCGTGGGGAACCTCCTTGTGTATATGCAGACCGCTGCGGTGGATGTGGCTTGCAAGCGATGACTTACGAGGGACAGCTTGCCTTAAAAAAGAAATGGGTTGTGGACCGCCTGGAGAGAATCGGTGGTGTGGACAATCCTAAGGTTATGGATGTGATAGGGATGGAAGAACCTTGGCGTTATCGCAACAAGGTACGCTATACTGTGTCCAGAACAAGTGGATCCGAGAAAAAGCTGCGTGGCTGCAATCTGGGTTTTAACCGGAAAATGAGTCATGATATCATAAATTGCGAAAGCTGCATGCTCCAGACAGAAGCAGCTGACCGGATTGCGCAAGCTGTGAGAGCATATGTGAAAGCAATGAAGGTTCCGATTTATGACGAGAAGACAGGAACCGGAGTCCTGCGCAACGTCGTAGTAAAGACTGCCTTCGGAACCGGTGAAATTATGGTGATATTAGTTGCTACTGAACGTCGGATTCCTGCAGTGGAGATGTTAATCGATGAGATTGAGAAGGCCCTGGATCGCTTGGCGGTGGAAAGAAATCAGGAAGACGATAGGCTTTACCTTGAAAGTCTGATCTTGAATGTAAAGAAAGAGAAAAAGGGGCCGGTAATGAGCCATAACAATATCACTTTGGCCGGCAAGCCCACGATAAAGGATCGATTGATGGGTTTGGATTTTGAAATTTCGCCCCTGTCCTTCTATCAAGTTAATCCCGTGCAAACGGAGAAGCTCTATAAAAAAGTAAGTGAATACGCCGCACTAGCGGGAACAGAAACTGTGTTTGATCTATATTGCGGAGTGGGTACCATCGGTCTTACTTTGGCAGATAAGGCAAAGCGCGTCATCGGTATAGAGTCTGTAAAGGCTTCCATAATCGATGCCAATCGAAATGCAACGATCAACGGCATCGTCAATGCGGAGTACATCCATGGAAAAGCGGAGGAGGAACTGCCCAAGCTGTTGGACCAGGGTGTCCAAGCTGACCTAGTCATCCTGGATCCGCCGCGGGCCGGCTGCGATCCTACCCTGCTGGCGGCCGTGGCGGCGGCCGAGCCGTCTCGCATCGTGTACGTCTCCTGTGACCCGGCCACCCTGGCCCGAGATATCAAAATCCTGAACCAAAAGGGCTACCGCTTCGTGGAGGCCCAGCCCGTGGATATGTTCCCGCATACGGCGCACGTTGAGTGCGTGATTCTGATGCAGCGTAGTGGTTTGGAAGACGAAAAATAGAGATTGACCACTACATGTAGTGGTTTAGAGGTAAAAAATGAGCAAAAAAGGGGGTTAAAAATGCATGATTTTAGCCCCCTTTTTAAGCGAAAAATACTGATGCAGAAGATGATTTTTCAGATATAGCCCTTAAAATGATGCAAAATCATTTTATGACAAAAGGAATTATAAAATAAAATAACTATAGAAAAACATTGATTGCCGGAGAATTAAAGTGCGTTATTGCACCCTAATTCTCCGGCTTTTTTGTTTTCAGAAAGGACACGATATGCTTGTAAAATACAAACGAAATAGAAAATTTGCCTGTTACGATTCTGAATGCCTTACGAGTACCGGAAAACCTAATCCGCCTCCTCGTCTTGTTGGTCCATTTAAAAGCTGTGGTGATTGCACTTATGCATCCCACGGCTTTATATGTTATAGCCGTGAAGGAGATTGCCTAAGAACCGATATGCAAAAAATCAATCAAAGGAGGAAAAGATTATGCGAGCAATGATTCAATGTATGCATGAAAACAATTATCAAAACCTTGCTTTTCCCAGTAAGGAAAAAGAACTGCAGATTTTATGCGACAGTCTTGGTGTCGCCAATACTACAAAAACAGAGATTAAAATCGGCAGCGTCCATAACAATGAAAGGTTGTCGACCCTGCTCTCTGATAAAACAGTAAATCTTGATGAGTTAAACTTCCTGATGAAGCGATTGGACAGCTTCGATCAAAAGGAGCTTGCAACCTTTTATGCAGCTGCCTATGCCGAAAAAGCTGAAACAATGACGGAGCTTATTAACCTCAGTTTTAATACCCATTGTTACAGCCTTGTAGCCGATTTTAGCGACTTAAATGCCGTAGGCAGGCAGATGTACCTAACGGAGCAAATGGCAGTCAGCACAGAGGAATTAGAGAGCCTTGACGGACGAAAATACTTTGAAAGCATGATTGCAGAAAACCCTAATCCTGTGATAACACCATATGGAGTGGTGTATAGAAACAGCAATGAGATTGTACAGACCTATGACGGCAGAAACTTTCCCTATTACCAATATGAGAATACTCCTATTACACTGCTTCTGAGTGCTCAAAATCGTAGCGAATATCTTTATCTGCCTATGGAGCAGAGTGAGATGAACAAGGCTTTAGAGCGATTAGGCGCAAAGAGTCTTGAAGAAATCCACTGGCAGGTAGAAGAACACAATATCCCTGATAACCTTGCAGATATGGCAGTTAAAGATCAGTCAGACCTATATGCCCTCAACCAAATTGCCAAAATTTTTAAGGAGATGGGACAGCGTGAGGTTATATCTTTATCTGAACTTGCAGCCTTTGTAAAAATCACTAAAGCAGAGGAACTTAAAACGCTGGCAGGCTGTATGTATGAGTTTGAAAGTTTTCCCGATATCCACACTCCGGAGCAATACGGCAAATATATGATTTGCGAAAGCGGCCGCTTTGAATATGACGAAAATTTGGAGGACTACATCGACTTTAAATTCTATGGGCAGGACAAAATCAGCCGTGAAACCGGGGCATTTACTTCTAAAGGTTATCTACTTTACCACGGATATGACCTGGAAATGCAGGGAATTTTGAATAAAAATATCGGGCTTAAAATTAAAGAGCTGCACGAACCGCAGGAGCTTAAACTGTATATGCCTCTTAGGGCTGTTACCTATCAGGATGAAAATGACTATGGGGATCTTTATCAGGTAGATTATGAAATAGATGTGTATTCTGAAGAACTAAGTTCCTATGAAGATGAAATAAGAACTGCTATTATAAATCATCGTTTGGATGATGAAAAGCGTGGCATGATGGATTATTATGATGAGCCCGATACGGTGAATGCAAAAGTACAAAAGTATCTGTTTGATGTAGAAGTAATTGATGGAGAGCTGATGGGAGTTGCAGTTCTTACTCTTAATGCACCCTTAAATCAAGGAGAGCTTATAAAAATTAAGGAAGCCATCGAGGGTCAATGCTCTGACGGCTTTGGAGAAGGCCTTGAGCAGCGTGAAATTAAGTGTAACGGCAAGGAGGTATATGTAAGTCTTTGGAACTCTCATGATTGGAGCCTGAAAACCGCTGAAGAAATGGGAATTACAGAACAAAAATATGAAATGAAATTTGGAGGTATGTGAAATGAATGGATTTCCTACAAGACAACAGGTTGAAAGAATTAAAGAAAAATTTCCACCAGGTACTAAAATTCGTATGGAATCTATGTCCGATCCCTATGCACCAATTCCGCCTGGTATTGAAGGGATAGTAGATTTTGTGGATGATATCGGTACACTGCACTGCAGCTTCGAAA
>JBAYOC010000160.1:0-4146 GCA_041678465.1 Anaerovoracaceae bacterium
ACATCCTTTTTTCTTTCGCTCTTTATGAATAAATAGAAGATGATTCCGATGAGAGCAATAATAGGAGTAAAAGAAGATGGTTTTAACATTCGGACGAAGAAACTGGTACCTTCAATCCCCGTCAGGCTCAAGATCCACGCCGTGACGGTTGTCCCTATGTTAGCGCCCATAATGACATGAATTGCCTGCTTCAGTGTCATGATGCCGGAGTTCACAAACCCGACAACCATGACCGTTGTTGCCGATGAGCTTTGAATAATGGCCGTTACACCCAGCCCCATCATGAGGCCGTTCATTTTTTTTGATGTTAGATTTTCAAGCAATCCCTTGAGTTTGTTGCCTGCACTTTTTTCAAGGCCTGTCCCCATCATGCTCATACCGAAAAGGAAAAGGGCTAAGCCGCCGATTAATTCTAAAACTCCAAATAAGTCCATGTGTTCTGTTCCCTTACCTTTATAAGTGTATGTGGCTACAGCCGCAAAGTAGCTTACGTTGAAATAACCTGAATCATTAGCAAACTTTGTTTGCGGTTATTATAACATAAGCATCGATCTTAGGCGGCTCTGCCGTAAAGTAGCTTACGTTGAAATAACCTGAATCATTAGCAAACTTTGTTTGCGGTTATTATAACATAAGTGCGAGCCGTTATGGAATAGGATTAGCAAAAGCTACGGATTGCAGGAATTAATAGGATAATTTTGGCGTAAACTATGGACTTGTAAAGAGATAAAATACATAATGGTATAAAGCAACCACGGGGACAGACCCCATGGTTAAGGGAGGTAAGTTATGGACTTAATGAAGACTTCTTTGTTTCCGATGTATGGAAAGTATGGGGGCAAGATGGTGGACTACGCCGGCTGGTCCATGCCCGTGGAGTTCTCGGGATTAACCCTTGAACACGAAGCTGTACGAACCGCGGCCGGGCTGTTTGACGTATCCCACATGGGGGAGATAGAGGTGAAGGGGAGTGAGGCGGCGGCCTATCTTCAAAACCTTCTCACCAACAACATCGAAACCATGCATGACAACCAGGTGATTTACACCTTCATGTGCTACCAAAACGGCGGCGTTGTAGACGACCTTCTCGTATACAGATATTCTGCCGACCACTATTTGCTCGTTGTAAATGCGGCAAATATGGAAAAAGACTATGAATGGATGATAGAACAGAAGAAGAATTATCAGGTTGAGGTCATAAACCTCTCCTCGGAGATTTCCGAAGTCGCTTTGCAGGGACCCAAGGCAGAAAGAGTACTGCAAAAACTAACAGACACGGATTTGTCGCAAATCCCCTCCTTTTATCTGAAACGGGATGTGAAAATAGCCGGAGCCAACTGCCTCATATCCAGAACCGGCTACACCGGAGAGGACGGTTTTGAGGTTTATCTGATCCATGAGGATGCTCCCCTTGTCTGGGAAAAGATTCTGGAAGTCGGAAAACCGGATGGAGTTGTTCCCATCGGCCTGGGAGCCAGGGACACCCTGCGGTTTGAAGCGGCCCTCCCCCTTTACGGCAATGAAATTTCTCAGGACATAAGCCCCATAGAAGCAGGGCTGGGTTACTTTGTTAAATTTGATAAGGGTGATTTCATCGGGCGGGAGGCACTTTTCGCGCAGAAACAGGACGGGCTCAAGCGGAAATCCGTGGGCTTTGAGATGATCGAAAACGGCATACCCAGACACGGCTACACCGTGCTTTCCGACGGTAAGGAAATCGGGTTCGTAACCACGGGCTACCATTCTCCTACATTGGGCAAAAACATCGGCTTTGCATTGGTGCAGGCAGAATATGCGGAGATGGGGAATACTTTTGAAATCCAAATCCGAAAGAGGACGGCCAAAGCGCAGGTTGTCAGCAAGAAGTTCTATGCCAAAAACTATAAGAAATAAGTCGGCGATGGAAGTCGTCGACAGATGAAAATATAAAAACCGGAGGTAAAAAAAGATGGCTACAGTTACAATGGAAGGTTTGTTTTATACAAAGGATCACGAGTGGGTAAAGGCGGAAGGAAACAGGGCCAGCATCGGTATAACCGACTTTGCGCAGCACGCCCTTGGCCAGATTGTTTATGTTGAGCTGCCTGAACTGGATGAAGAGTTCAAGGTGGGAGACGTGTTCTGCGTCGTTGAGTCTGTAAAGGCCGCGTCCGATTCCTATCTTCCCGTTTCCGGAAAAGTCGTAGAGATTAATGAAGAGCTGGAGGATTCTCCGCAGCTTCTCAATGAAGGCCCTTATGAAAGCTGGATCGCAGTTGTGGAAATGGAAGACCCCGGCGAGCTGGATCAATTGATGGACGAGGCCGCCTACAAAGCATTCTGTGAAGAGGAGGAAGCAAATGCATAGGTATATCCCTAACACAAATGGGGATGCGGCTGAAATGATGGATGTGATCGGCGTGAAATCCATGGATGAATTGTTCAGGGACATCCCCGACAACCTGGTCCTGCCGGAAGCACTGAAGTTGGAACCGGGTATTTCCGAGCTTGAGATCGAGCAAAAGATGAAAGAACTGGGTGGGAATAACCGGTCCGTTGACGATTTAGTCTGTTTTTTAGGAGCCGGCGCTTACGATCACTACATTCCTTCGGTGGTCAAGCATCTGGCAATGCGGTCTGAGTTCTACACGGCGTACACGCCATATCAGCCTGAGATCAGCCAGGGCACCCTCCAGGTCATCTTTGAATACCAGACGATGATCAGCAACCTGACGGGCATGGACGTGAGCAATGCGTCTCTTTATGACGGAGCAACTGCCTGTGCGGAAGCAGCCATTATGGCCGTAGAAAACACCCGGAGAGACACTATTTTAGTATCTGAGACGGTGAACCCGGAAACCCGGCTGGTGCTGAAAAACTACATGCACTTTCGAGACATTAATTTAGTAGAAGTCCCCATGGCAGATGGCGTCACCGATCCGGAAAGGCTGAAAGCTCTTATGGATGGGAGTACGGCCGCTGTCATCGTCCAAAGCCCTAACTTCCTCGGAATCATCGAGGACCTGACGGAAATCGAGAAAATCGCCCATGGAAACAAGTCGCTACTGATTAGCTCGGTGGATCCCATCTCTCTGGCGATTCTAAAAAAGCCGTCAGAATACGGGGTGGATATTGTCGTAGGAGATGCTCAGGCACTGGGCAACCGCTTGAATTACGGTGGGCCCTATATCGGCTTCATGGCGACAACGACAAAACTCATGCGGAAGATGCCAGGCAGGATTGTAGGTCAGTCCCTGGATGTGGATGGCCGGCGGGCCTTCGTATTGACGCTCCAGGCCAGAGAGCAGCATATCAGGCGTTACAAGGCCACCTCCAACATCTGCTCCAACCAGAACCTCAACGCTTTGATGGCCTCAATCTACATGGTCACCATGGGAAAGAAAGGCTTGCGTGAAGTTGCGCTTCGATGCACGGAAAAAGCTCATTATGCAGCGGACAAACTCACTGGGGCGGGTAAGTACAAGCTAGCCTTCAATCAACCCTTCTTCAAGGAGTTTGCGGTGATTGGTCAAAAGGATGCGGACTCGGTAAATAAGGAGCTTCTGCAAAACAATATTTTAGGCGGCTACAACCTGAACAAGGAATACGGGATCGAAAAGGGCATACTCCTCTGCGTTACGGAAAAAAGGACAAAGCAGGAGATTGATCAGCTAGCTGCTCTGATGGAGGTGATCTCGTGAAGAAATATAATAAATTGATCTTTGAGATTTCAAAAGAAGGCAGGACCGCTTTTTCCCTTCCCAAAAGCGACCTAGAGAGAAGACCTCTGGAAAACCTTATTCCGGCACATCTTCTTTCCGGTGAAGAGGTCCAACTGCCCCAGGTCAGCGAAGTGGATGTGGTCAGGCACTATACACTGCTGTCGAACAAGAATTACGGTGTGGACACGGGATTTTATCCCTTGGGTTCCTGCACCATGAAATACAACCCCAAGATAAATGAAGATATGGCAGCTCTGGGCTCTTTCTCCAATCTTCATCCCTACCAACCGGAAGACACGGTCCAGGGAGCCTTGGCCATGATGCATGATCTTGATGGCATGCTTTCTGAGATCAGCGGTATGGCAAGGGTTTCTCTTCAACCTGCAGCGGGAGCTCACGGAGAAATGACCGGTCTGATGATCATCAAGGCCTACCACGAGAAGAA
>JBAYOC010000161.1:0-4142 GCA_041678465.1 Anaerovoracaceae bacterium
GACAGGTCTACATCGGAGATTTCCACATGGGATTTCATCACATAGCCGGTCAGTTCCTCCCGGGTTTTAATCTTAAAGTAATTATCCGTTTCGCTTAAAATTGACACTATCTCACCCTTGCTCAAAGGAAAAGATGCCTGCTTTCCTTGAGAATGAAGGTGGGTGACTAGCCTGATGTCGTTTTCGTTGATTTTTGCTATTTTATCCGTTTCGGAATAGGGATGAATGCGTATAGTGCCGTTGGATATGGAAGAGCTCAGCTTTAAGAACTGCTCCGCCGCATCCATAGGGACACATAGAACGTTATCAAAAATCTTCAGTGGAACGTGAACAGTCCCGCCGTATTTTTTGATAAAATCAGTAGTTTGAGCATCTGCCATCATGATATTTTGCTTTGAAAGATCTATGAGAAGCTTCTTTCCCATTTCATCGAATGTGAGCTTGTCCGTATTTCCCAGACTTTTCACAACAGAAACGGGAACAAAAGGTGTTTGGTTCACTATGTAGCCGCCCTCGGAAAGCCGCTTCCCGTCAAAGTAGATAGGAGTCGTGTTCTCATTGGCTCCAAAACTGGATAGACCCGCCATAATGCCCGTTGCGGTTACAGCAGTAGCCAGCAGACAGAACATTACTATCAGAATTAACCTATTTTTACTTTTTATCATTAAGTTCCCCTTATATCGGTTGGCACTTGCTTGCATTCGCCGTGGCCAACTCTCAATATCTCGATATTTTTTTGAGGAAGCAAAAGAACCGTCCCTCTGCTTCTTATTCTATTATGAACGCCAACCCGATTCAAGCAAAAAACAATAAGCGTAATAATCTTGAAATAAGTGCTCCAACCCCGAATGAGAGCAAGAAGCTGCCAAACCAGGTGGACAGGGCTACAATAGGGCCTCTATCCTTGAACAGTACCATGAGAGATGCAAAGCAGGGAACAAAGAGAGTCATAACCACGAGAACTACTGTAATCTGTTCATCGGAAAAGGAATCCTGCGTCACGGCAGCATAAAGCTCCGCGGCCCCCAGGTCCTTTTTAATAATTGCCAGCAGAAATAAATCCGTGGCCCTGTCCGGGAGCTCTAAAAGACCGGATGTAATCGGGGAACACCATTGATGGATTTTCTGAAAACCACCTGTATAATTTAATGTCGCCATGAGGATGCCACCGAGTGCAAAGGTAGGTGCCGCATCCACCAGAAAAGCGCGGGAGGCTCTAATGGCACCTAACATAGTCGGAAAAAACTTGGGAGCAATCAAGGATGTGAGTTGGGGCCCTCTGTGGGTCGAGTTACCAGGAATCAGCCTGTTCAACAAAAAACCAATAAAAATAAAAAATACTATAATCGTTGCTAAATAGATAAACATATAGGCAGGCGGGAGAATGGAGGATACGGCAAGGATGATGGCAAATTGGGCAGAACAGGGCACAGCGAGACAGAGGAGGATGCTGGCAATGAGCCTCTCTCTTTCTGAAGAGAGGGAGTTGACTGAAATCAGTGCAGCGGTTACACATCCAAAGCCCAACAGTAGAGGAATGACACCTTCTCCCGAAAGGCCTAGGTGCCGAAAGAAGCCGTGAGCGAAACGGGAAATCTGCTTGAGGAGACCGGAGTCCCTGAGGAGGTTCAATACCAAATAAAAGGAAAAGACAAGGGGGAGTAGGAGGCCCAGGAGATAAATAGGCACCATAGTCAAAAGTCCGTACTCACCAATCAACAAAGAGGGTAGGAAGTTGTCACGATCCATGAAGACCGATAAGTAACCGGTTATGAGATTGTAATACCAAGTCCCCATAAGCACACCTTGCGTAAAATGCACAACAGGGCCGGCAACAAATTTACCGATGAACAGGTAAATGCACACAAGAATCGATAGTGTAATAAGTCCGCCGGAAAAAGGCTTCGCGATAATGCGATCAAATTGCTTTCCCAATGAACACCGCCTGACAATTATACTTTTGAAACGCTGATTTTAATGGTATAGTATAATGATATGAGTTAGCCGTGCTTTCATGAAATATAAAATGCTGAATTACCGATATAGAGAGGTATGTTTTGGAAATAATTCTATTGATACTCGGACTGATTGCGATAGGGATGCTTGGGATTCTGCTCCGGAAGCTGTTTTCTTTAGAGAAGATAATGGCGGAGAGAAACCCTGTCGATGAATATAGTGAAGAATTGAGCAAACAGCTGGACAAGCTGCAAAAAGAAATGGATAACGAGATAAAAGAGTCCAGGCAGGAGACCATAAAATACATAACAGATAATTTCAGGAACCTAGCGGATATCTTGTCCGGATCCCAAAAGCGAATTGCCGACATTCAGGACAAGCGCCTTCTCGATCTGGACCGACAGCTAACGCAAAAACACGATACCCTGCAAAAGACGGTAAACGATATGCTGAAGCATATCAACGACACCATGGAAAATCGTCTCCTTTCCATACAGAGGGACAACGAAAAGAAGCTGGAGCAGATGAGAGAAACAGTGGACGAAAAGCTGCAGAAGACCCTTGAGGATAGGATCAGTCAATCCTTCAAGATGGTCAGCGAAAGGCTGGAGCAGGTCTACAAAGGCCTGGGGGAAATGCAGACTTTGGCTGCCGGAGTAGGGGATCTTAAGAAAGTTCTGTCCAACGTGAAAACCAGGGGAATTCTTGGCGAGATCCAACTGGGGGCTATCCTTGAGCAAATCCTGTCGCCGGATCAATATGAAGAGAATATAACGACGAAAAAAGGGAGTTCAGAGCGCGTGGAATTCGCCATCAAGCTTCCCGGAGACGACGAAGGCGTTGTGTACCTTCCCATCGATGCGAAATTTCCTGCGGACGCCTATAGCAAGCTGGTCGATGCTTATGAAACAGGAGAGGTATCCCAAATCGATGCGGCGGCTACCCATTTGGAACGCATGATAAAGACCTTTGCAAAGGATATAAAAGAAAAATACATATCTCCGCCTCACACAACGGACTTCGGTATTATGTTCCTGCCCTTTGAAGGCCTATATGCAGAAGTAGTTAGGCGCGGTATGGTGGAAACACTGCAGAAAGACTATAAGATCAATATTGCAGGCCCCAGTACAATGGCGGCTTTACTGAACAGTTTGCAGATGGGCTTCCGCACCTTGGCGATCCAGAAGCATTCCAGTCAGGTTTGGGATGTTCTGGGTGCTGTGAAAACCGAGTTCGACAAGTTTGGAAATGTGCTTGATGCGACACAGAAGCGCATCAACCAGGCAAATGAAGAGTTGGATAAGCTGGTAGGTGTTAGGACGAGAACAATACAGAGAAAGTTACGTACTGTGACCGCGCTACCGGAAGAAAACAGCCAAGCCATAATAGGGTACGAGGACGGAGCCGATGATTTCACGGACGAAGGAAATGAGGAGTAGGATGAAGATCTTCGCTATTGGAGACTTACATTTATCATCGGATGGGTCAAAACCCATGGATATATACGGTGGGCAGTGGATCAAACATACAGAACGGTTGGAAGGGAAATGGAGGTCTTTGGTAGGGAAAGAAGATCTGGTCATAATTCCCGGAGATATCTCCTGGGCGCTTAAGAGACAGGATGCGGAAGAGGATTTAGCATGGGTAGCGCGTCTTCCTGGGAAAAAGGTATTGATTAAGGGAAACCACGATCTCTGGTGGACTTCTGTAACAAAGCTGAATCAGCTGCATGAAAGCATCTTTTTCCTGCAGAACACTTGTTATATGGCGGGAACTACAGCTATTTGCGGCAGCAGGGGATGGGTCTGCCCCGGGGATACGGACTTTACGAAACAGGACGAAAAGATTTACAAGAGGGAGCTGGGACGCCTTCGACTGTCTCTGGAAGCTGCCGTGAGTGCCGGCGCTTCTGAGATCATAGGGGCCATTCATTTTCCTCCGGCGAACGATAAGTATGAAGATTCGGGCTTCACAGCCCTATTCGAGGAATATGGTGTAAAATTGGTGGTTTACGGGCATCTTCACGGTCCGGAAGCTCACCTTCGAGGAATACAGGGGCAGCGCAACGGCGTGGAATACCGGCTGGTTTCCTGTGATCATCTGAGTTGCTGTCCGCTGTTGATCAGCGGCAGAGGTTTAGGAGGGGCAAAATGAAGAGAGTAATCCTAATCGTGCTTGATAGCTTA
>JBAYOC010000162.1:0-4084 GCA_041678465.1 Anaerovoracaceae bacterium
TCCTGCAATGACCCCTGCAATAACAGCAGATCTGCTCTCTGAGATGCCGGATATGCAAGAGACTCCATAGCTTTCCCGGGCTAGCTGCCGGATTCGACGGAATCGGCCGGAGTCATTCATTTCAATCATCCTTTTGGCTGTCCTCTTTCTTTGATAGCTTAACCTCTTTCCCCATGGGTTCCTTGCTGTTGAATTCATTCATGGCCGGATCGATACCCTTTGCCAGAATGCACTCCAGTGCAGACACAGCCCGGACAACAGCGTTTTCCATCAGCTTTCTTTCTTCCTTGCCGAAGCCTCCGGTGACGTAGTCCGCTAAGCGCATTTTCCGCTCTCCTCCAATGCCGATCCTCACTCGAGGGAAATCGTCTCTCTGAAGATCATAGATAATAGAGCGCATGCCGTTATGAGTGCCGGCGCTGCCGGAGGACCTGATTCGCAGTCTTCCCATGGGAAGATCCACGTCGTCATATACTACAACGAGGTTGGAGAGTTCAGGTTTGTAATAGGAAACCAGTTCTCTGACGCTTTGACCTGACAGGTTCATATAGGTCTGAGGTTTTACCAGCAATACTTTTTGGCCGGAGATGATGCCTTCCCCGACCAGTGCTTTGTGCTTTAATTTGTTGATGCGGATCCCGTGCTTTTCTGCAAGATAGTCTACTGTGATAAAACCGATATTGTGCCTGGTATGCTCATACCTTCTGCCGGGATTGCCAAGTCCTGTGATGATAAACATAACACCTACACTAATCAAACAATCTGCTGATAGAATCGTTTGTAAAGATGCGAATCATCGCCTCTGCAAACAGGGGCGCAACGGACAACACATTAATCTTATCCAGTTTCTTTTCCTCCGGCAAGGCTATGGTGTTGAGAAGGATCATCTCTGTGATTGCAGAATCCTGAATCCTCTCGATAGCCGGTCCGGAAAGCACCGCATGGGTAGAGCAAGCGAATACATCTTTAGCTCCCAGATCCTTTAATGCATTTGCTGCATTCGTTATGGTTCCTGCTGTATCGATGATGTCATCAACCAAAATGGCATTTTTACCTTCGATATCACCGATGACGTTCATGATTTCCGAGACGTTTGCCTTTGGACGTCTCTTATCTATGATGGCGATGGGTGCATCCAGAGGATGTGCCATATTCCTGGCTCTTCCCACACTGCCGTGATCCGGAGAAACGATGACCAGGTCATCCAACCGCATTTCCTTAAAATATTTAACAAGTATGGGCATACCCAACAGATGATCCACGGGAATGTTAAAATAGCCTTGAATCTGGGCAGCATGAAGGTCCATTGTCACCACGCGGTCCGCTCCTGCAGAGCTGATCAGGTCTGCAATCAGCTTTGCTGTGATGGGATCTCTGGCTTTGGCTTTCCTATCCTGTCTGGCATAACCATAGTAGGGTATGACCGCATTGATCCTCCCTGCAGAGGCTCTTTTCATAGCATCTATCATGATTAGCAGTTCCATCAGGTTATCGTTGACCGGGTCACAGGTGGACTGAACGATATAGGTATCGATGCCCCTCACTGTCTCCCACAGGTTCACCGACACTTCTCCGTCACTGAATTTGCTTACCGTGGATCTTCCCAAAGGCTTGCCCATTATAGATGCGATTTCCTCCGCAAGCTCGGGATTTGAGTTCCCCGCGAAGATTTTAAAGTCCGCGAACGCTCCATTCTTCATTGCATTAATCCTTTCTGTCTCACTTACTTCTTCTTCTTCAAAATCCCTCGTTTTTCAACCCAGTCCGGAATGATTCTTTCCTTTGCTCTGCCGACGCATAGAGCCCCCGGCGGAACGTCCCGAGTAATTGTGGTTCCCGCTGCAACATAGGACTCTCTTCCCACTGTTACCGGTGCAATCAGGTTGGTATTGCAGCCTATAAAAGCACCTTCCTCTACTGTAGATCGATTCTTTTCGGAACCGTTATAATTGACAAATACCACACCACAGCCTAAATTTACGCCATCGCCCACATCCGCATCCCCTATGTAGGTAAGGTGGGACGCTTTCGCTCCGTCTCCCAATGTTGAGTTCTTCACTTCTACAAAATCGCCTACTTTGGCATCCCGGCCGATATGGCTGTGGGGACGCAGGTAAGCGAAGGGCCCTACCTTCGTTCGGCTCCCGATGGTACTTTGCAAAATGACGGAGCACTGAATGTTCACGCCGTCGTCGATGACGCTGTCAACGATTTTCGTGTTGTGACCGATGTCACAATTTCGACCGATTTTTGTATTCCCTTCCAAGATGACGCAGGGGCCTATGGTAGTCCCTTCACCTATGGAGACTCCCCCATCGATGTAAGCAGTCTTCCAATCTACAAAAGTGACACCTGCCTGTATGTGCGAAAGGACAATTTCCAGACGTTCCTGTTCTTTTTGCTCTTCCGCCGCGATTATATGCTCCATGCTCATTTTCTTTTCTTCCATATGCTTATTCCCCTTGCAATCTGAGCTGTCACTTAAGTATAACACCTATATTTTCCCCCGTAAAGAGTAAGGAATTTATATCCAGCGTTATAAAAGGACACCGTTTGGATAACGGTGTCCTCTGGTTAAATCATATAATTTTAATGAGCTTCCTCAGCCATTTCTACGGGAGTTACGATCCGTTCTTCTTCATTCATACGTTCGAGGACTTTGTGGTACTCTTCGAATATCGCCTCCTTGATTCGATTCCTCGTCTCTGAGGTCAACGGGTGAGCTATGTCGCGGAAGTCACCTTCTCCCATTTTCCTGCTGGGCATGGCTATAAATAAACCGCTCTGCCCTTCAATGACTTTAATGTCATGTACTACGAACTCATCGTCAAAAGTCACAGAAACGACAGCGCGCATTTTACCTTCTTCGTTGACCTTGCGAATTCTAACGTCAGTTATTCGCATGAATACACCACCTCTCACGGTATTCTTACACGGTTAGAAATAGTAGGTATCTATCGTACAACTTTTTATGACATAATTGTATCATTTATTACATTTTCTTTCAAGTACGAATTATCTCAATAGTCTTATTCTGTTCATCCACGGGGCCTAAATAGAGGAGAGGATAGTAGTCCTCTATTACCTTTTTCGCAGGTTCGATTGCCGCAATAACCACTCCGGTGCCTACTACTTTAATGTCAAACTCTGAAAGCACATCAATAATTCCTTTAATGCTTCCCCCGGCTCTCATGAAGTCATCGATGATGATAGCCTTCTTTCCGGGCTGAACCGCACGTTTCGCTAAGGATAGTTTTTGAATCCGGTCTGTGGATCCGGAAAAATAATTGATACTCACGGTGGACCCTTCGGATATTCGGCTTTCCCTGCGCACCACCACAAGGGGGAGGTTGAGCATATGAGCGGTCATAAAGGCTACCGGTATACCCTTGGTCTCTATGGTCACCACATAGTCGGCTCCCCTATTTTGAAACTTCTCCGCAAACATTTCCGCTGCATGGCTGATAATATGAGAGTCAAACATTAAGTCTGAGGTATAAAGAAATCCGCCACCCAAAATTCTGCTGCCGTCGGAGAGTTTCTCACTGAGCTCATTTATCAGATTTTCCTCATGAGCCGATGACAGGGATGGAATAAAACGAATGCCACCCTTCGCTCCTGCAGAGGTCTCAATGCTACCCAGCTCCAACTGTGCCAACAACTTTTTGGCTGCGGAAACGTCTTCGCTGACAGTGGATTTTGCTGCTTGAAACAGCTGGCAGAAATAGCTTAATGAATAAGTGCGGTTGGGGTGGTTGGAGAGGATCTTGACGATGGCGCCGACCCGTTCTGTTCTTTTCATAGGGATCCTCCTTGGATTGACTTTCCGGCAAGCATCCTGCCGGTAGAAATTGCTTTCTGCAATTCTAATAGTATTCGCATTCTGTATTTTTGTCAATTTTGCCATAATTGCAGTATGTTTTTCATAGGTCTATGATATAATCCTTATGTAAAATCAACCACGGGGACAGACCCCGTGGGGGCAAAATCAACCATGGGGACAGACCCCGTCGGGGCAAAATCAACCAAAGGGTCTGTCCCCGTGGGGGCAAAATCAACCAAGGGGTCTGTCCCCGTGGGGGCA
>JBAYOC010000163.1:0-4079 GCA_041678465.1 Anaerovoracaceae bacterium
ACCGGAGGCTTTGTTGTGGAGACAGTTTTTAACATTCCAGGCTTGGGCAGATACTTTGTTCAAAGTATTATGAACCGTGATTACCCCATTATTATGGGTACTACCATATTTTTAGCGACCTTCATCGTAACCATGACCCTTGTGGTTGACATTTTGTATAAGGTCGTTGACCCGAGAATCGACTTGGCGAAGGGAGGCTCTAGATAATGCGCATTCAGAAGTTTTTTGGATTCTTTCCCTTCCCCACTTGGCAAATAGACGTAGATGCGGTTCTAGGGCATGGGGATTTTAGAGAAGACGATTTTATCAAGGCGGATGCCGCTGAAAAAGAGAGTTTTATTGAAACGAAAGCAAGCCTTTCTTACTGGCAGGATGCATGGAGACGCTTGAAGAAGAATAAAGTTGCCATGGTATCCTTGGTAATTGTTATATTGCTGATTCTGTTCGCATTTATAGGACCCTTGTTTTTCGAAAACGACTATACGACGCAGGTTCGGGGTGATGAAAACATTGACCCATCCTGGGATTATCCCTTCGGTACAGATAATTTAGGCCGTGACCTGTTGGTCCGCACCATGTTCGGTACACGTATCTCTCTGATCGTCGGAATAGCTGCCAGCCTGATCGTACTGGTCATAGGGTCCATTTATGGGGCAATATCCGGCTACTTCGGCGGCCGAGTGGATGACGTCATGATGCGTCTTGTGGAGCTGATTTACTCCATACCGGAAATTTTGGTTGTGCTGCTTCTGTCGACGGCATTGAAACCGGGTCTGCAGGAATGGTTTAACACATCAGACACCGCGATAGCTAAAGTACTGTCGACTTTGGGGGCCAGCCTCATCGCTATCTTTATCGCATTCGGGATTTTATATTGGGTCAGTATGGCCCGTATTATCCGGGGACAGGTATTGATGTTAAAGGAGCAGGAATACGTAACGGCTGCGAAGGCCCTAGGCGCTTCCAGCTCTAGGGTAATCAAACGTCATATACTGCCCAACTGCATCGGACAGATTATCGTCATGACTTGCCTTCAGATACCTTCGGCAATATTCCTGGAATCCTTCCTGTCCTTCCTGGGCGTGGGAGTTTCCGCACCGCTGACCAGTCTCGGTTCTATGGCATCAGATGCTCTGGGTGGCATGTATACGTATACTTACAGACTGATGATTCCGGCGGCGATATTGAGTTTGTTGATTCTATCCCTGAATCTCTTCGGAGACGGATTGCGGGATGCCCTTGATCCCCGGTTGAAGAAATAGGGGGTAAAAATTATGGATAGAAATATGAGAGATAAAAAGTTATTAGAAATAAAAGATTTAAGAGTTTCCTTTTTTACTCCCGTCGGCGAGGTAAAGGCCGTAGGGGGGATTTCCTATGACCTAAACTACGGAGAAGTGATGGGCATCGTAGGGGAATCCGGCAGCGGAAAGAGCGTAGAGGCTTATTCCATCATGGGATTGCTGCAGAGCCCCGGCAAAGTAGTGGGCGGTTCCGTCACCTTTGACGGAGAAGACGTACTGGCGAAAACTTCAAAAGAAATGCAGGATTTCCGGGGCAACAGCGTAAGCATGATCTTCCAGAACCCCATGACCTGCCTAAATCCTGTTTATACCATAGGAAATCAGCTCATCGAGGCGGTTCGCTGCCATAAGAAGGTAACGAAAGACGAGGCGAAAGCCAAGGCCATTGAAATGCTGGACCTGGTAGGCATCAACAATCCCGAAAGACGCATGAGCCAATACCCTCACGAGTTTTCCGGCGGCATGCGCCAGAGGGTCATGATTGCCATGGGTCTGATATGCGATCCCAAAATGCTCATTGCTGACGAGCCTACTACAGCTTTGGACGTTACCATCCAGGCTCAGATCATAGAGCTGATGAAGGACATCCAACAGAAGACCCAAATGGCTATTGTCTTCATCACGCATAACCTGGGAGTCGTTGCGGAAATCTGTGACAGAGTATCCGTTATGTATGCAGGCAAAATCGTAGAACAGGGAAGTGTTGAGGATATCTTTTATCGTCCTCAGCATCCATATACATTAGGACTTCTGCGATCCATGCCCAGAGTGGACGCAGAAGAATACGAGCGGCTGATCCCCATTGAAGGAACGCCGGTGGATATGCTTAATCCTCCCGCGGGCTGTCCCTTTGGACCTCGCTGTGAGCACTGTATGAAAATCTGCCTTCGTGTAGAACCCCCCAGCATCAAAGTAGCAGAAGGGCACACCTCGGCATGTTGGCTATTGGTGGACGAGGCGAAGCAAAAGGAGGTCACTCCAAATGAATAGAGAATTAATTCGCGTAGAAGATCTTAGAAAATACTTTAGTATAAAGATGGGCTTCATGAAATACAACTACGTCCAAGCGGTCGAAGATGCAAATTTCAGCATTCGTCAGGGAGAAACCCTGGGTCTCGTAGGTGAATCCGGTTGCGGTAAGACAACCCTTGGCCGAGCCATTCTCCGTCTGCATGAGCCCACATCGGGAAAGATATTCTATGATGGGAAAGATATCACACACGTCAAGATGCTTCCTTATCGCCGAAAGATGCAGATCATCTTTCAGGATCCATCTGCATCGTTGGATCCCCGTATGACAGTAGGCGAAATCGTAGGAGAGGCCATTGATATTCATAAGCTAGCCGACAGTAAAAAGGGCCGGACGGAACGGATCCAGCAGCTACTGACGCAAGTGGGTCTGAACAGCGAGCACTCAAACCGCTATCCCCACGAGTTTTCCGGCGGACAACAGCAGCGGATCGGCATAGCAAGAGCCCTGGCCGTGGAGCCGGAATTTATCGTCTGTGATGAGCCGGTATCTGCGCTGGATGTATCCATCCAGTCACAAATTGTCAATATGTTGGAGGACATGCAGCAGGATCTGGGATTGACCTATCTCTTTATCGCCCATGACCTTTCTGTTGTCAGACATATTTCCAACCGTATCGGTGTTATGTACCTGGGGAATATGGTCGAGCTTGCTGAGAGCAACGAGCTCCATAAAAATCCGCTGCACCCATATACCAAGACCTTATTGTCTGCGGTGCCGGTACCGGAGCCGAAAAAGAGCCGAGCCCGACACAGGATTATATTAGAAGGCGACATTCCAAGCCCTATGAACCCGCCTTCGGGATGCCGGTTCCATACCCGCTGCCCCTATGCGATACCCCGCTGTAAAGAAGAAGTTCCGGAATGGAGAGAATTAGCTCCCGATCATTTCGCGGCATGTCACATTATCTAGAAAACTGTCGAAGCCTGTCGACAGCCTGTCGACAGCCTAATTATGGCAATTGTTGCTTTACTAAACTAAGGCAATATTGTATACTTTAGTGGACATCAAATTGATAATAATGCAATTTGTGCCACGGCTGATTCCAACGATGCCATGGGATTTCTCATGGCGCTTCAAATCGAATGTATCGATTTGAAATATGTGCCGATAGGCAAAAAAGGAGGAGAATTTTTATGAAGAGGTTTTTAGTCTTACTTCTTGCATTCTGCATGGTCTTCACATTGGCGGCCTGCGGTGGAGGCGGAGAAGAGCCTGACACAGAAGCTACCTTGGATCTTTCGGTCTGCTTTGCTTCTGAACCTTCCACCATTGACCCTGCACTCAATAGCGCAGTAGACGGTGCTATCATGTTGCAGCACTCTTTTGAAGGACTGATCAAGTGGGTCGATGACGGCAACGGCAATGCAATGCTGGCGCCCGGAATGGCCGAGAGCTGGGATGTAAGCGATGATGGTAAAGTCTATACTTTCTACATCAGAGAAGGTGCACTTTGGTCTGACGGTGAACCCGTAACCGCACACGACTTTGAGTATGCATGGAAGAGGGTAGTAAATCCCGAAACCGCGGCTGACTACAGCTATATGCTCGACTGCGTTCAGAACGGCCCCGAGATTATCTATGACGGAAGCAAAACTGCAGACGAACTGGGTGCAGTGGCTCTGGACGACATGACCTTTGAAGTAACTCTTCACACCGCGATCCCATACTTCACTGAGATTGCAGCCTTCCCGGCAGCTTTCCCTGTCCGTCAGGACATCATTGAAGAGCATGCGGATCAATGG
>JBAYOC010000164.1:0-4058 GCA_041678465.1 Anaerovoracaceae bacterium
TGACCCTTGCTATGTAATTCCTATTAATGGGGATCGTAAAAACCAATGTAAATGATGTAGGCGGCCAGTAGCAACATGATAATTCCCATCAATACCTTAATGAGCCTTTCCAAAAAGCGGTACTTTTTGTTCCGGGTCATCCTCTCAAGAGCAGACGCCCAAGTGCCTGCTATGATTACAAAGATACTATGTCCAAGGGCAAAGAGCAACAACAAAAATGCACCACGAACCATGGAGCCATCCTCCGCCGCTATAGCTAACAGCACTACCAGTACGGGCAGGGCACAGTGGGAGGCAAAGAGGCCCCCAAGCATGCCGGCGACAAAAGCCCCCGTATAGCCCTTCTTTCTACTCCTGGCATGCAATAAAGATTTGGGGATGATGTTGATGACTTCAAACATCTGCAAAGCCATTAGGACCATAACGGCTCCCAACAGGAGATACCACAAGACCCCCAATTGGTGAAGCAGGTTGCCCAGAAAAGACGCGAACATACCCAGAGTGGTGTAGACCACAGCCATTCCCAGAGCAAACAACAAGGAGAGGAAAAACGCCCTTCTCCCATCCCGGCTTTTTGTGCCGCTCACGTAGCTTATGATCATAGGAAGGCTGGTGAGAGAGCAGGGAGTTAGAGAGGTAAGGATGCCGGTCAGGATAGCCAGGACCGGCACAAACCACAGGTTGCTCTCAATCATGAGCACTAACGTGTCAATCTTTTCTTCTATAAAATGCTCAAACATTTTTCTTCTTCCCTCAGCCTAGCAAATTGACAAATAAAAGTTTTATGGGGCTGATCATTGAATATATATTGTATCACATTTATTTATCAGTTGTGTTAAAATAATAATCAACCACAGGGACAGACCCCGTGGCTGCTTTTGAACCCACGGGGTCTGTCCCCGTGGTTGATGTCCCCGTGGTTGAAGTGTGAGGTAGCTTCAATGAAGAAGTTTCTGATTCGGATTTTTGTAAAAGATTATGAAAACACTAAGGACCCCTTAGTGCGGGACCGCTATGGCCGGCTGGCCGGTGCAGTGGGCATCGTCACAAACGTCTTCCTTTCGGGAGCCAAGATCGCTGCCGGACTGCTCTTTGGCAGTATCGCTATCCTTGCAGACGGTATCAACAACTTGGCCGATGCTTCTTCTTCTGTGATCCTGCTGATAGGACTCCGCCTTGCGGCGAAGCCGGCAGACGTGGAACACCCTTACGGCCATGCCCGTATTGAATATCTTACCGGTCTTATTATTTCTTTTTTGATTATCATCCTGGGCGTTCAGCTGCTCATGACATCTATTGATAAAATACGCTTTCCCGAGGCCGTGGAGTTCAATTGGCTCCTTGTAGTCGTATTGGTACTTTCTATCTCCGTCAAGGTATGGCAGGCCTTCTTCTACATCCGAATCGGCGAAACCATCAAGTCTTCTGCCATCAAAGCGACGGGCACCGACAGCCGCAATGATGTTATCTCTACTTTAGCTGTTTTATTGAGCCTCCTCGTAGGCAAGCTCACCGGCGTTAACCTGGACGGAATCACCGGTGCTATGGTAGCCCTTTTTATTATTTATTCGGGCATCCAACTCATTCGAGAAACTTCCTCACCTCTTCTGGGTAGCAGCCCGGACCCTGAGCTGGTCAACGAGATACGGGAACGGGTCCTGGCTCATGATGGCGTCCTTGGCATTCACGACCTGGTCGTACACAATTACGGACCGGGAAGGATTTTTGCCTCTTTGCATGTTGAAGTGGACGCTCATGGAGATCTCATTGCCAGCCACGACGTGGTGGATAATATTGAAAGAGAAGTTGCCAAAGACCTAAAAATACAATTAGTTGCTCACATGGATCCTCTTGATACCAAAGACCCGCTCACCGTAGAGCTCAACCACAGCCTCAACGAAATCATAGCCCCTCTCTGTGGTGTGTCTGAAATCCACGATCTGCGCATCGTAGCAGGATACAGCCATCAGAATATCATCTTCGATGTAGTGGTGGACTTCGACTGCCCTTATTCCGACACAGAGTTGAAAAAGCTCCTGGATCAGGAGATCAAAGAGCTTTCACCAACCTTCTTTAGCGTTATCACAATCGACCGAAACTACATTTAGAGTTATTTATCGGACGACTTTTTCGTCCCTGTCAACACTTTCAAGAGCTTGGCCAGGGTTCCCGGCTTATCCCAGGCTCTTTCCTGTTTTCCTAGTTTCTTGGCAATCTGTGCTATGCTTTCAATTTTCATTTCCCCTAAAGCACCTCCTTCAGACAACTTATGAACTTCTCCGTCTGAGGCATGGTTCCGCTGCTGACGCGAATCCAGTTGTCCCAGCCCCAGAAATAACCCGGGCGCACGATAATTCCCCGTTTCATTAGTTCTTCGAACACTTCTTTGGAATGCTTTTTCACATCTACAAAAATGAAGTTGGCTCTGGTTTCAATGTATTCCAACCCTGCCTCATGAAAGAAAGCCTTCATGGCGGATAAGGATTTGTAGTTTAGCTCCACCGTCCTGGCAGTATGCTCCTGATCCTTCAAGGCTCCTCTGGCAGCCTCCTGAGCTAGTCGGTTTACATTGAAGGTGAGCTTCACCTTATTCATTTCCCCGGCGATTTCTTCCGTAGTGATCAGGTAGCCGACGCGAAGTCCTGCAATGCCGCTGGCCTTGGAAAAGGTCCGCAGTATCACCGTATTAGGCCGGGTCTCCAAGTATTTCAAGCTATTGGGATAATCCGGGTCCACCACCGCATATTCGTAATAGGCTTCATCCAGGATGACGACCACATCACTAGGCAGCTTATGGAGAAAGGCGTCCAGATCTTTGCCTGTGACGATGTTGCCCGTAGGGTTGTTGGGATTGCAGATGTAGAGGAGCTTGGTATTCTCATTGACGGCCTCTAAAAAGCCCTCAAAATCATAATCCCTGTCCCGAAAAGGAACGGTTTTTATCTTGGCGCCCAAAAGCCCTGTGGTAGTATTGTAGATCCCAAAGGAAGGAGATGCCACGACCACTTCATCACCCTCGTTGATAAAGGTCTGTGCAATGAGGAAGAGTAGCTCTTCTCCCCCGTTTCCCACAACCAGGTTTTCTGCCTTCACACCTAAATGAGCGGCTAAATCGACTTTCAAATCCACTGCGGTGGATTCCGGATAAAAGTTTATATCGCCAAGCGCCTTGCTCACAGCCTCCATGGCCAAGGGAGAAGGTCCCAACTGATTTTCGTTGGATGCCAGCTTTTCAATCTCTGCCAACCCATACTCCCTCTTCACCTCTTCGATAGGTTTTCCGGGTACGTAGGGGCGGAATTGTTCCAATTCTTTTCTGAATAACTGTCTGCTCATTCAATTTCCTTTCTATCTGCCGGGGATTGTATGCTCTTTACTCCACATCTTCCAGTGTCGAAAGTACTGCGTTGTATTTTCCTACCTGGCTGATGCTGAAGTCTAGAGGATCTTTACTCTTGACTCCGTCGGGAATCCGGAGAATGGTGGGGTTAACAAATACCGTATCGACGAAGTCGCCGTTAACGGCCACCTTGCTGTAGGTTGTGAAGTTCTCTCCCACCACATAGGTGCTTTTCCCGAAGTTGAATATCTTATCCACGTGGATCTCTCTCACGCCCATCTTGAGCTCTGTGGGCTCAAAGGGGTTGATACCTCCGTAAATATAGCGATTCCCGTACAACATATCATATTGGAGAATTTCTAAATTGTCCAGATAATTCCCGTAATCCCTTTCGGTCTGATGAAACCAGGTCAATATGCCGCTGTGAATACCCAAAAGTTCAAAAACTCGGGATGAAAGCTGATAAGCGGTCAGATCCTCATCGATCTTAGCCAATTTGAAATTGGAGGTCACAACATATTGCGTCTCATAGATAGACCCGCTGATCAGATCATCTTCTGAGAGATTCAGCACGGGGAGATGGTCTCCGTAAAAAACCAACACGGTCTCTTCGTAGTTTTTTAGGTCCTCAACAAGGTCCCCTACAAACCGGTCCATCTCGTAGATCTGATTTACATAGTACTCCATGGCATTGCGCTGATCTTCCTCTTCGATACCA
>JBAYOC010000165.1:0-4053 GCA_041678465.1 Anaerovoracaceae bacterium
GAATTTAGATGAAGAGCGCACTGTGAAGCCCGCTTATTGTAAGATTAAGGCCTCATATTGTTTAGTAATTTTATACTATCCTCTTTTTTAATGCAAGTAGTTGCTTGCAAAGGTACAATGTTGCAGAGAATGAATTTGCCTTTTTACGTCTGCAAGTATATAATCGAAGAGAAAATGTATAGCACAAAAAGGAGAGGATTGAACATGCATAACCTAGAGAAAAAGTATCCTTACGTAGAAGTGAATCTCACAAAACTTAGCCAAAATATCGAGGAAGCCCTGAAAAGATGCAGAGCAATCGGCATTGATGTGACCTGCATCGTGAAAGGCTTTAATGGCATTCCCGATGCGCTGAAAGTGTACGGTGAAAGCAGTTGTTTCGGCGTAGGAAGTTCGCGTTTTGAACATCTGAGCGATGCTCGCGCCGTGGGTGTCAATAAACCATTGATGGCGATTCGCATCCCCATGCTAAGCGAGGTTCCGGACTTGGTTCGGCTGGCCGACATGAGCATGAATAGCGAACTGACTGTTATAAAAGCCATCGACGAAGAAAGTGCACGGCAAGGAAAAACACACGGCGTGATCTTGATGGCCGACCTGGGTGACCTTAGAGAAGGTTACTGGGACAAGCAGGAAATGGTCGAAGCAGCCGTTTCGATCGAAAACGATTACAAAAACATACGCCTCCTGGGAATTGGCACCAACTTAGGATGCTACGGATCGATTTTAGCGACACCTGAAAAGATGGAAGAGTTGATTCAAATTGCTGAGAACATAGAGGCTGCCATCGGCAGAAAGCTGGAAATCATCTCCGGTGGGGCAACCACAAGCTTACCCTTGGTCTTAAATGGCACTATGCCTGCCCGCATCAATCACCTCCGCATGGGAGAGGGAATTCTGCTGGGCTGGGACCTGGAGAACCTGTGGCATGTGGACATGAGCTTCATAAACAAAGATGTCTTCACCCTCAAAGCAGAAATTATTGAAATAAAGAAGAAACCCAGCTATCCCGTGGGAGAAATTTTCGTAGATTGCTTTGGCGGCCAAGGGGAATATGTAGATCGGGGAATTCGCACGAGAGCGCTTCTTGCCGTTGGTAAGGTAGACTTTACACTGGATAGCCAGCTGGTTCCCAGAGTACCCGGTGTAGAAGTGATAGGCAGCAGCAGCGACCACCTGATTCTGGATATCGAAGATAGTGCTGAGCCTTTGAAGGTAGGAGATGTACTGGAGTTTGACCTACGTTATTCCACGATGGTTTATTTGACCAGTTCAAAATATGTAAGAATCGAATGCAAGAAATAAATACGGAAAATGTAAACTATAATAACAGGGAGATTTTGATGAACCAGGCAGACCGTGAATTTGTACCTCTGCTCTTTGCGGGGGATATTAATGTATACAGTATGGCGCGTGCATTTCATGCGCAATACGGAATCCTTCCCTACGTATATGGCAAGTACCCTGCCTGGCCCTGTTATGAGAGTAAGATCATGCACTATACCGCCAACAGCAGCATCGACCGGCAGGACGTCTTTTTATCAACTGTCGTCCGCTTTGCTTCGGAACATCAAGACAAAGCAGTGCTCCTGATCGGATGTGGTGATAGTTATGTTCAATTGATCAGTGAAAATAAGGACCGGCTCCCGAATAACGTGATTGCCCCTTATATTCATATTGACCTGATGAACAACCTGATCCATAAAGAAAAGTTTTATGCCCTCTGCGAAGAATCCGGTGTCGATTACCCGGACACCTTCGTACATCGAAAAGAAATGGGACAAGCTTTTGAATTGCCTTTTGACGGTCCCTTCATCATTAAACCCTCAAATGGCATCGAATATTGGAGGCATCCCTTCCCCGGCCAAAAAAAGGTGTACAAAGAAGACACCAGATTCGCTTTGGAGGAGGTTCTCAGCAGTATTTACAAAGCGGGATACGATGACAGCATCATTATCCAGAACTTTATCCCCGGAGACGACACATATATGAGGGTGCTGACCAATTATTCCGATCAGCGGGGCGAAGTCAAACTCATGTGTCTGGGACATGTGCTGTTAGAGGAGCATACTCCTCATGGGATTGGAAATCATGCAGCGATCATTACAGAGCGAAATGAAGCCCTGGAGCAGCAGTTCAAGACCTTGCTGGAGAAGGTCGGCTACATCGGTTTTTCCAACTTCGATATCAAGTATGATCAGAGGGATGGTAAGTACAAGGTCTTTGAAATAAATACCCGTCAAGGCAGAAGCAATTATTACGTCACCGGAACAGGTGCCAATCTGGCTCAGTATGTAGTTGAAGATTGGATTTACAACCATCCCATAGATTTCCGGGCTGTAGATTCCCAATTGCTTTGGCTGGTTGTTCCCAAAAAGGTAGTTATGTTTCACGTAAAGCAGCCTCATTACAGAAAGCAACTTAAGCAGTTGATTCGGGAAGAGCGCTTTGTTAACCCCTTGTACTATTCCTTAGATAACAGCCTGAATAGAAAACTGCAAAGATTCAAGACTCAAATGGCTCAGTTCTACAAATTTTGGAAATACTACAGATAGTTTATTTTAGCGGCTATTACCTGCCGCATATCAGATTACAAGGAAACGAACATGTGGCATGACAGCAGTAAAATACTGGGCATCCTTGGCGGGATGGGCCCTTTAGCAACGCAATTATTCTACCGTATGATCATCGATTGTACGGACGCAAACTTGGACCAGGAACACCTGGACATGATCATATTCAATCACGCGTCTTTGATTGACCGGACCCAAGCGATTTTATCGGGTCACACAGAGGAATTGTATGAAACCCTTCTTGAAGATGCCAAGAGAATGGAAGACAGCGGGATAACCTCTATTGCGATTCCCTGCAACACTTCACACCTTTTTGTCGATCGGATGCAACAGGAGTTGAGCATTCCTATTATCAATATGATAAGAGAGACGGTCAAGGTGGTAGCGACTTCACCGAAAGACATTCAGACAGTGGCAATTCTGGCCACTGACGGAACCGTCCGCAGCGGTCTCTATCAACAAGCCTGTATCGATGCGGGAATCCAACCCGTTGTTCCATCCCAATCGAGTCAGAAGCTGGTTATGAAAATCATCTACGACGGAGTCAAAAACGGTGGTGTCATTGATTACAATGACTTTATCCGCATTGAAGGAGAGCTGGCTTCAAAGGGATGCCAGGGTGCCATATTAGCCTGCACGGAGCTCTCCTGCTTCAAAGAGCAATTTAATCTTCCGGGTTTCTACATCGATGCAATGGAAATTCTGGCAATCCGCTCAATTGAATCCTGCGGAAAAAAAGTCAAAGAACAGTACCGGAGGTGACAAGACATATGGAGAAACAAACTTATAGATTAAAAGATTATTATGATCTGCTACAGGATAACCGGTTGATCTCTTCTTTCCATTTGGAAGAAAGCCATCTGAACCTGCCCGTAAAACATCTCACCTTCCATTCCAAGGATGAGATGTCAGGAGGCATCTACGTATGCAAGGGTGCCCATTTCAAGGAGAGCTATCTGAAGGAGGCCATTGATAAGGGGGCAATATGCTATATAAGCGAAGTTGAGTACCAAACAGAAGACATGAACTTCCCCCGGATCCTCGTGACGAATATTCTTAGAGCCATGGCCTTACTGGGTGATTTGTATTACGATCACGCATGGAAGGATTTGAGGCTGATCGGCATTACAGGAACAAAGGGCAAATCCACCACAGCCTATTATATGAAACGTATATTGGACGACTATCTCAAATCACTAAACAAACCGGAAACCGGAATATTGTCCAGCATAGATAACTATGACGGTGTGATTTTCCAGGAAGCACACTTGACAACGCCTGAATCCATCCCCCTTCATCGCCATTTCCGTAACGCCGTAGACAGTGGAATCACCCATTTGACCATGGAGGTTACCAGTCAGGCGTTGAAGTACGGCAGAACTTACGGAGTTGGCTTTAAGGTCGGCTGCTTTATCAATATTGGCCTGGACCATATCAGCCCCATCGAACACACGGATTTTGACGATTATTTTCAGGCCAA
>JBAYOC010000166.1:0-4048 GCA_041678465.1 Anaerovoracaceae bacterium
AACCAAACCCTGCTGTTGCAGACATTTCAAAATCCACCATTGCACTGGTAAACTCGGGAGGCATCGTTCCGAAGGGGAATCCGGATCGTATCGAATCCTCCAGTGCGTCCAAGTACGGCAAATACGATATTGAAGGTGTTTTCGACCTGACGGAAAGCACCTACGAAACGGCTCACGGTGGCTATGACCCTGTCTATGCAAATCTGGATGCGGACAGAGTCCTGCCGGTGGATATTCTGAGAGAATATGAAAAAGCCGGAAAGATCGGAAAGCTGCACAGATATTTTTACTCAACCACCGGAAACGGCACCTCTGTAGCCAATGCCAAAGCCTATGCTGCTGCTATCGGGAAGGAACTGGTCGCTGATGGTGTGGATGCCGTCATTCTGACCTCTACCTGAGGAACCTGTACGCGTTGCGGTGCAACGATGGTTAAAGAGATTGAAAGAGCGGGTCTTCCTGTAGTTCACATGTGTACCGTTGTTCCGATTTCCCTGACGGTAGGAGCAAATCGGATCGTACCAACCGTCGCTATCCCTCATCCTCTTGGAAATCCGGCACTGCCGATGGAAGAAGAGAAGGAGATTCGGAGAAGGCTTCTTGATAAGGCTTTGAAGGCGTTTTCCATTGAGGTCGACGAACAAACGGTTTTTGAATAAAAACCACCACAGGGACAGACCCCGTGGTTGCTTTTGCCCCCGGGGGGACACACCCTGGAGCTGCTATCACATAGGAGGAATTTATGAGCAAGATTTATGATGTCATTATCATCGGAGCCGGCCCGGCGGGCCTGTCTGCAGGACTCTATGCAGGGCGCTCCCGCCTGAGCACCTTAATTATTGAAAAAGCCCGGGAGGGAGGCCAAATTGTCAACACCTCAGAGATTGCCAATTATCCCGGCTCATTGGAAGAGGAATCCGGCCCTGCCCTCATTGAGCGCATGAAGAGCCAGGCAAAGCGTTTTGGTGCGGAGACGGTCTATGACACCGTTTCGGAAGTTGAGCTTGAAGGCGATGTGAAAACCATTAAATGTCTGGCCAACACCTATCAGGCCAAGACCGTAATTCTGGCCAACGGAGCTTACCCCACTCCCATAGGTTGTCCCGGTGAAAGGGAGTTTACCGGTAGAGGTGTATCTTATTGTGCCACCTGCGATGGTGCTTTCTTTGAAGACCTTGAGGTGTATGTGGTAGGCGGCGGAGATTCCGCAGTGGAGGAAGCTTTGTTTATGACCAAGTTTGCAAGAAAGGTAACGGTGGTTCATAGAAGAGATGAGCTTCGGGCCTGCAAATCCATTCAGGAAAAGGCCTTTGCAAACCCGAAAATAGCCTTTTTATGGGACAGTGTAATAAAGGAACTAAAGGGCGAAGAGCTTCTGGATACTATGATCGTGAAGAACGTAAAGACCGGCGAGCAGACAGAAGTAAAGGCAGATGCGGAAGACGGAATGTTTGGAGTCTTCGTATTTATTGGCTTCAGGCCCCAAACCGCCTTATACGAAGGCAAGGTGAAGATGCAAAACTATTACATCGTAACGGATGAAAATATGAACACCAGTATCCCCGGCGTGTTTGCTGCAGGAGACATTCGTGTCAAATCCCTTCGTCAGGTAGTAACAGCTGCCTCTGACGGGGCTATAGCGGCCACCCAGGTAGAGAAGTATCTGGAGGCAGAGGCTTGCTCTGTGATTTAGTCAAAATGCCATAAGAGAAGGAGGAATAGATGATGTTGGTTGTGGATAAAGAAACATTCGGACCGGAAGTTTTGGAAGCGGAAGGCTATGTGTTGGTAGACTTCTTCGGAGATGGGTGTGCCCCCTGTGCGGCGCTGATGCCGGCGGTGGAGGCCTTCAGCGAGAAATATGGGGATCAGATCAAGTTCACAAAACTGAATACAACGAAGGCCAGACGCCTGGCTATCAGCCAGAAGGTATTAGGACTCCCTGTAATCGCAATCTACAAAGGCGGGGAGAAGGTTGACGAGCTGGTGAAAGACGATGCCACAGAGGCCAATATTGAGGCCATGATTCAAAAATATATATAGGAAAGGAGGATTAGAAATGGCAATACTGAAAGACAAAAAGGTCATAATCATCGGAGACAGGGACGGAATTCCCGGACCGGCCATTGCTGATTGTGTAGCTACAGCAGGCGGAGACGTGGTGTTTTCCTCTACGGAATGCTTTGTCTGAACCGCCGCAGGGGCAATGGATCTGGAGAATCAGAAGAGGGTGAAAGAGTATGCTGAGCAGTACGGTCCGGAGAACGTAGTCGTTCTTCTGGGTGCTGCAGAAGGAGAAGCCGCCGGATTGGCAGCGGAAACCGTAACAGCAGGAGATCCCACTTATGCAGGTCCTTTAGCCGGAGTCTCGTTGGGACTCAAGGTATATCACATTTGCGAACCGGAAATGAAGGAAGAAATTGACGAAGCCGTCTATGATGAGCAGATCAGCATGATGGAAATGGTGTTGGATGTTGACGATATCGTAGGAGAAATGTCAGCCATTCGTGAGCAATACACCAAATATTAGGAAGTGAGGAAAAGGTGATTGCGGTCACCTTTTCCTGCTATTGAATAAAAATCAACCACGGGGACAGACCCCGTGGGGGCAAAATCAACCACGGGGACAGACCCCGTGGGGGCGCCGTAGATTCCAACCGGCTGAAGCCGGTTGGAATCCTGACATAGCACCTACTAGGCATTTGCTACACAAATGCGGTTAGGTGCGTAAAATCAACCACAGGGTCTGTCCCTCTGGGGGCATTGGAAAGGAGCCACTATGATCAGAAATGCAGTAATAAAAGGGACGGGCTATGTATTGATTCATGGGCCGGATTTTATGATACACAATGGAACGACACAGTCCACAGAACGCATCGTAAATCCCAAATCCGAGTACTTGACAGCGCTGCCTGTTCATATCCGTAGCTATGAACAGGCTGTCACTTATCCGCCCAATCAGGTATATATAGGAAACATGAAACCGGAAGATCTCACAGGTTATGAATTTCCTTGGTATGACAAGGAAGTGGTGGGAGCGGATCGATACGGGAAGCTGGGCGAGATTATGCCTCAGGATGAGTTTTTAGGCCTGGTTCAGATTTGCGATGTCTTTGATCTGGTGTTTCTGGACAAGGAATTTGCCGGTTCGATAAAGGTCAAACTTGCGGCGCATCCCCTGTTGGATGACAGCATTTTAGCCCGTCTGAAGGATGGGGTAGAACATAACGAAATCGTAAGGTTTGTTGAAGAGGAGCATGCAGAGCCTCTCTACCATGAAGGAAAGCTCATTGGCTATGTAAAGCGCGGCCACGACATAGATGTGTCACTGACGGCACATGTACTATTAGAGAACCTGGTTTACAAGGCTTCCGGCGTACTGTCTCTCCTGCATCTTGTGAAAAGCAGCGGTATTGCCAAAGAGGACATTGACTACGTAATCGATTGCAGCGAAGAGGCCTGCGGAGACATGAACCAAAGAGGGGGAGGCAACTTTGCAAAGGCAGAAGCGGAGATTGCCGGATTGGTCAATGCCACCGGTTCGGATACCCGTGGATTTTGCGCAGCTCCTACCCACGCTCTCATCGAAGCAGCGGCTCTGGTTAAATCCGGCACATTCAAGAACGTAGTGGTCTTTGCCGGAGGTACCACTGCCAAGCTGGGTATGAACGGTAAGGATCATGTGAAAAAAGGTCTGCCAATCTTGGAAGATGTCATGGGCGGGTTTGGCGTACTGATTGGTGAGAACGACGGAATAAACCCTGAGATCAATACGGATATTGTGGGTCGTCATAAGGTTGGCACGGGATCCTCCCCTCAGGCAGTAATTTCCTCTCTTGTCACTGAGCCCTTAAAGGAAGCGGGGCTCACAATCACAGATATCGGCAAATATGCTGCAGAGATGCAAAATCCCGACGTGACCAAACCTGCAGGGGCGGGAGATGTGCCGGAGGCCAACTACAAGATGATCGCCGCTCTGGGCGTGAAACAGGGAACTCTTGAACGGGCTGCGATACCCGATTTCGTCAAAGAGCACGGCATGCCGGGT
>JBAYOC010000167.1:0-3987 GCA_041678465.1 Anaerovoracaceae bacterium
AAGGGCCTGCGGGCAGATAAAGAGTCACGCGACATAACCATTGAAAATGCGGGCTATAGAGCAGATGAGGATGCCTTAAACATCGCTACCGCCGGAACCGCAACCGCAAGTAATAGTCCCAACAAACTTGTTATAGAAGGTGTGAAGATCTCAAATCCCGACAAAGTACTATTTGACGACCCGCTCATTACAAAGGGTGACGTGGTCCGCTATTATGCAGCGGTTGCCCAACGCATGCTCCCCTACATGGGAGGCCGGATTCTCAGTACCATCCGCTGCCCTAAGGGCATTTCGCAGACATGCTTCTTCAAGAAGCATCCCGGGCCAAGCCATAAAGGGATTGAAATCATAGAAGTACAAAACAGCGAAGGAGAGGCGGAGGAATACTTTTATGTTAAGGACGCTCAAGGCCTGGTGCATGAGGCACAAATGGGAACGCTTGAGTTTCACACCTGGGGAAGCAGGGTCGATTCACTCGACCAACCTGACATGATGGTCTTTGACCTTGACCCTGATGAAGGTATGGACCTGACTACAGTGCGCCAAGGCGTAAAGGATTTGAAAAGCATACTTTCAGAGCTCTCTCTGAATTCCTACCTTAAAACCAGCGGAGGCAAAGGCTACCATATTGTAGTTCCACTGAAGCCTGCCGCATCCTGGGACGTATTTAATGGTTTTGCCCGCCAGGTGGCCGAGGTTATGGAAAACAAGTGGCCTGACCGGTATACCAGCAATGTTCGCAAAGCCAGGCGGAAAAACAAGATATTCATAGACTGGATCCGCAACGGTAGGGGCGCCACCAGCGTCGCGCCTTATTCGTTGCGAGCGAGAAAGGGAGCCGGCG
Organism: Anaerovoracaceae bacterium; assembly: GCA_041678465.1. Classification (GTDB taxonomy): domain Bacteria; phylum Bacillota; class Clostridia; order Peptostreptococcales; family Anaerovoracaceae; genus UBA1426. The sequence goes on from JBAYOC010000167.1 coordinate 845, forward strand.
TGTCAATGCCCATTACCTGGTATGAACTGGATTCCATTGCACCCGACGGCATCGACATGGCAGAGGCTCTAAGGAGGGTGTCAGGTCCGGACCCCTGGGTGGGATTCTTTGAGAACAATCAAATGCTCACAGACCTATAGCTCAAGATACTATAGCAATCAAAACGCGGCCTGACCGCTATACGAGCGCGGAACAATTTAGCAAATCAGCACCAAGTGTGCAAAATCTCAATTAGTATGTGGATATTTGAAGTAATTTAAGATAAAAACACATACTAATTGAAATTCTGCACACTTAAAAGTCTTTTGTCCAAATTATCCACATATTAATTGAAATTCTGCACAGATGGAGTAGGTGACTAGGGTTTGGCAATCTCCCCTTTATAGTCGTTGATGCCTCCGGCATCCAAAATCACTTTATAGCCCAGGTCCTCCAAGATTTTACTTGCCTGGGCAGACCGGTTGCCGCTGCGACAATAGACTATGACCACGTCCGACTTTTCAGGAACAGCGGTCAGTATCGCCTCTTCAATCCCATCCAATGGTAGATTCAGGGCCCCACTCACATGGCCACCCTGGTATTCCTCAATGGTTCTCACATCGATGAGATGTGTGTTCTCAGGCAAGTGATCCACAATCATTTCAGCAGTATCAAAAGATATTACAGTATGGCCCGCCAATGCCCGGATTTCTTCTGCCTTGATGGCGGTACCCTGGACAGGCCACGATTCGCGTAATGCGGACTCGATTTCATAACTATATAGACTGCCTACAGCGGGCGGTTCTTCCATGCCATCAGGAAAGCTCAATGAGATCAGCTGGCCCTTTGGGAGCTGGTCGGCTTTCGATTCTGTTACCAAAATGCTGCTTTCGAGCAGCAAAATACCTTCAAATTGAAGGGTGTCGCTTTCATCATCCGGACCGGTTGTCCCCCCGCCTGAGCAGGCAGTGGCAAACAGACTTAAGATGACAAGAGCAACCAGGATATATCTTAATCGAGTCTTCATATCGGTCTCCTTTACTGCATTTATTTTTCTATAGTTTAATCAGACAGTTCCTCAAACAGCATGGCGTTTCCGCTACCATCGATTGCGAATTTTACATCGTAGATGGTCTTGACCATGAGATCCTCCGGAAACAATGGCGCATGATTCTCTCCTGCCCATTTTCCCAGCACGCTCTCTTCTGTCACCCCGCATTTCGTCAGGTACTGCCTCGGTGTCATTACGTTTCCTGTATCGCAGTCATAGTATACGATTAAATATGAATTTCCTCCGCCCCCATGAAATATATAGCCCTTGGCCTCAACGACCAGGGCAGCGGCATTTTTATAATTGTACACATCATAATCCAGAGACAGATGCCCCAACAGATCCCCCTCGGCCAAAGCGCGGAGATTTCCCTTTTTCAATTCTTCCGCAACGCGGACCATTTCTGACTGAAAGCCTGCAAGAATACCGTTGATTCTTTCGGAGTCCGGCACAGCCGCAGAAACCTGAGGTGCATTGATATCCACGGTGATCATTCTCTCATCGCCGGTCCACATCTCTGCATCGGGATAAGCGGGAAGTACTTCCAGCACATCGTATTTGTTCTTAAAGGAAGATGCGGTTTTTACCTCTAGGGCTGAGGCCTGATTGTTCATTTGAGAAAGCGGTTGTGAATGACCCAGTTTCCCATCATAACGGCTGTACTCGTAGCTTGCAGCAGCGTCCACGGATACCACCTGCCCATTCTTTACGATAAAGGCCAAATCCCTGTTGCTGTAATCATTGGGATCCTTGTAGATGTAAGCTTTCGTAGGCTTTGACATGTTGAGGGCCAAATGCGCATCCGGTATTATATCCGTCGCAATGGAAAGGTCGTGAGGGTATCGCACCAGAAGTTCGTCCTCGCTCATAAAGCCCGGTCCTCTTATGGTTCCGGCTATGGCACCGTCAACGAAATCCACTCCCACGTAGCAAACTCGCTCGACACCTTTGTTCCAATCTTTCTCTCCCCAAAATTGGGTCTTTATGACGAAGTTGTCGCGACCGAAATTATCCGAAAAGGTATACACCTTTGTATAATCGCTGCCGTGAATCTGGTCGTCCTCAAAGGTGATTTGCTGCTTGAGGGAATTAAAAATGTCGGGAAAAGCAGGGTTCATCTGCCCCAGAGCGAAGAGCAGATAGGTAAAATCGTTGGAATGGTTGTCCCAATAGGATATTGTTATGCCATACTCATCGTTGATTTGCTCTTCGGTGGAATCCAGTGAAGGTAATTCCGCTGGTTCTAACAACATCTCGGCGATATTCTCCATTTCAGTAGCTGTAAAATAGGGTTGGGGCCCGTCGGTAATATCGATGTCCAAGGCCGCTTGCCAGGATTCCCCGCCGTCCCGCAACTGCGTGAAAACAACGGCTGCCATCAACCTGTCGTCTTCCATGTAATACACATAGGGGACATGAAAGTTGTATATGCGCAGTTCCCCGTTGCTTGGGGCTTGGTAGGTTTGCATGATGTGGCTTTGAAGCCAGGCCTCATAGTTGGCCGAATGGGGAAATTCCCTTGTAGCGACTGAAGTTGAGGTGCCATCCGTCACATTATAGTTGGTGGCCCAAACCTCGCCGCTGGGCCCATAAGCCGTCTCATAATCTCCCTTAAGGCGCATGGAAACCACTGAATCATCAACCAATACGCAACTGACATCGACGAAATACCCGTCTTCCCGGGTAGAATTCCTGATCTTTTCTGCGAACTTTTCCACGTTCTCGTTTTCCGATTCTGCTATGACATTGTCTGTTTCGCCGATCAGATAGGGCAGGTCTACGGTGTATTCCCGACCTTCGTAATACCCTGTGACGGCTCGGAATTCCACATATTTGCTCAAGTTGCCGTCGGTATCGGGGCTTTCGCCCTTGCCACAGGCTGTCATCGCTGCTATAAATAAGCACAGGCAGATAATGATCTAAAACTTTGTCTTCATGTGCATGCTCCTCCGTGACAGGGGGACGTTCCTTATTTGTCACCTTTTATTGCTTTGACGGGCGAAAAGCAACAAGGTTCCACCCAAACTTCAATTCCTCGTTGCTTACGCTCTTCACTTCCTTGTTGCTTTGATCCTGACTTATCATCAGTGTGACAAATAAGGAACGTCCCCAT
>JBAYOC010000168.1:0-3983 GCA_041678465.1 Anaerovoracaceae bacterium
ACCCCTGCGCAACGCACCGAGAATGTCGATCATGATTTCTGCTATCGGTGTATCCTACCTTCTGCAGAACCTTGCCACATACCTTTTTACCGCATTGCCCCGTGGCTATCCGTCCATACCGCTTCTAAAGACAATATTCCAGATTGGGCCTCTCTCGGCTTCGTTGGTCACATTAATAACGCCTGTGATTACTCTGGTCCTCGTCTACATTCTGATTTTGCTCATCAATCATAGCAAAGCCGGAATGGCTATGCGCGCAGTATCCAAGGACTTTGAAACGGCTCAGCTAATGGGTATTAAGATTAATCAGATTATCAGTATAACCTTTGCAGTGGGTTCCCTACTCGCAGCAGTAGGTTCAATCCTATACTTTACGGATCGCATGACCGTGTTTCCCTTCAGCGGTGCCCTCCCGGGTTTGAAATGCTTTGTAGCAGCTGTACTCGGCGGTATCGGCAGCATTCCCGGAGCAATGGTAGGAGGATTCATCCTCGGGCTGGGAGAAACGGCTCTCGTTGCTATGGGCTACTCGACCTTCAGCGACGCCTTTACCTTTGTACTGTTGATCCTAATGCTCCTTATCAAGCCCACCGGCCTCTTTGGAGAGAAAGTGACGGATAAGGTATGATGAAAATGAGTAAAAGAACAAAATATATTTTATCTATCGCATTGGCTGTGGCTGTTGTACTTTTACTGGCCTATATGGACGCAAATAAGTCGGAATACAGCTACGCAATTGCCATATTACAGAGAAGCGCTATTTATGCAATCGTAGCCGTTGCCATGAATCTCCTCACCGGCTTTACAGGCCTCTTTTCTCTTGGCCAGGCGGGCTTTATGGCCATAGGAGCATATACCGTCGCTATCCTCACAATCCCAGTAGAATCCAGACCAAGCGTCTACTATATCAACGGCATAGCTGATGCGCTGTCAAATGCCTCCTTGCCTCTTTGGGGTGCTTTGATTCTGGGTGGATTGTTCTCTGCACTATTGGGAGGGCTGATCGGCATCCCCGTGCTTCGATTAAAGAGCGACTATCTGGCCATTGCTACTCTTGGTTTCTCAGAAATTATACGGGCAGTTATTGCGGCTCCTCAGTTAGACCGGATCACAAACGGTTCTTATGGGCTGAAAAGCATACCGAATTTCGGCTCCGTCTATGACGTATTTGTAATTGCATTTCTTTGCATTCTGGTGATGATACTGATTATTAACTCTTCCTACGGAAGAGCATTCAAGGCCATTCGAGAGGATGAAGTAGCGGCGGAGGCCATGGGTATTAACCTCTTTAAGCATAAGGGGATGGCTTTTATCATCAGTTGCTTCTTCACCGGCGTAAGCGGTGGTCTCCTGGCTGTCTTTATGCGTTCCATCGACTCGAAAACATTCCAAGTAATGTTGACCTATGACATCTTGCTCATCGTTGTACTTGGCGGTCTTGGAAGCATTACCGGTAGCGTCATAGGCTCCTTCCTCATCACCGCTGCAAGAGAGTGGCTGCGTTTCTTCGACAACCCTCTTGTAATAGCGGGTTTCCAGGTTCCCCTCTTCCGCAGCGGATTCCGTATGGTCATATTCTCCCTGGTTCTCATGGCTATCGTCTTGTATTATCGCAAAGGAATCATGGGGTCAAAAGAATTTTCCTGGGATGGATTGTATCGATTTATCTATAAACTTTTTTCCAAGTTGCGAAGAAAAACACCGGGAAAGGAGGCCAATCATCATGAATGATAAGAGGAGCGTACTCCGTCTGGATGATATTACCATGCAATTCGGCGGTGTTGTAGCGGTCAATAATTTGTCCCTGGACGTAAATGAGAAAGAGATTGTTTCTCTCATCGGGCCTAACGGTGCCGGGAAAACCACTGCCTTCAACGTTATAACCGGTGTCTATGCACCGACAAACGGTGCCGTAACCTACTACGGCGAGCCCTTGGTAAGCAATTTTCCGCAAAGCAAAATGAAGAAGATGTATGCCGGAGAAAACCTCGGAAAGTATACAGAAACCATTCGTAGGACGCCGGATAAAATTACCAAAATGGGTATTGCCCGTACCTTCCAGAACATACGACTATTTAAGGAGTTGACGGTATTTGATAATGTTCTGATCGCAAAGCACATGAACACGAAAGCCGGGATTTTCTCAGCTGCCTGTCGACTCAACTATAAAGAAGAAAAATCCATGCGGCAAGAATCCATGGAACTCCTTGATATGTTTGGATTAACGGCCTTTAAGGACGAAATAGCCAGTTCCCTCCCCTATGGACAACAAAGGCGGCTTGAAATCGCTCGCGCATTAGCCACTGAGCCCAAGCTCCTCTTATTGGACGAACCGGCAGCCGGTATGAATCCGCAGGAAACCAATGAATTAACAGCATTTATATGCCAAATCAAGGACGAATATAATTTAACCGTATTTATGATCGAACACCATATGAATCTTGTCATGGAGATTTCGGACCGCATCTATGTACTCGATTTTGGAAAGCTCATCGCGGCCGGCACGCCTTCGGAGATTCAGAGCAACCAAAGAGTAATCGATGCCTACTTGGGGGTGGCGGAAGATGGAGAATAATAACTATTTAGAGATATCGGATTTGAGCGTTGCTTATGGCGGAATACAAGCGGTAAAGAACATATCCCTATCCGTACCAAAAGGAAAGATCGTCACTCTCATCGGCTCTAACGGTGCGGGAAAAAGTACGACTTTACGCACCATTGCCGGTGTAGTTAAACCAAAGTCCGGCTTTATTAAATTTGACGGTCAGGAAATATGCGGCAAAACACCTGACAGCATTGTATCAATGGGAATCACGCTGGTTCCGGAAGGCCGGCGGGTGTTTGACAACCTGACAGTATTAGAGAATCTCAAGATCGGTGCATACGTCCATAAGCACAAGTTAGATAAGGATCTGGCTCTGGTCTACGATTTGTTTCCCCGTCTCAAAGAGCGGGAATGGCAATATGCCGGCACCCTTTCAGGAGGGGAACAACAGATGCTGGCAGTGGGCAGAGCCCTCATGAGCCGTCCGAAACTGCTCATGATGGATGAACCCTCTTTAGGACTTGCCCCTCTCATCGTGAAAGATATTTTTAACATTATCAAAACCATTAACGAAGAAGAAGGGATTACCATCCTCCTCATTGAGCAAAACGCAAATATGGCGCTGAAAACTGCTGATTGGGGATATGTAATGGAGACCGGCGTAATCACACTCCAAGGCACGGGAAGCGATCTCCTATCCAATGAGAGCATTAAAGAAGCTTATCTTGGGAAGAGAAAAGAATAAACCAAATCAACATTTGATTGAACTCCATAGCTGTTTATGCTATAATCAACACCGTTGCGAATTCAATGTAAAGTCATGGAGCGGTATCGAAGTGGTCATAACGGGGCTGACTCGAAATCAGTTTGCGTGAAAGCGCACGTGGGTTCGAATCCCACCCGCTCCGCCAATAATATAACACCACCCTTGCGGTGGTGTTATATTATTTTTGATCCAGGGTGGGATTCGAACCCGAAAGGGCCTGCGCCGTAAGAAAACAGTCGGGGACTGTTTTTAGGCGCAGGGTCCGAGCCCTGTGCTTGGGCGAAGGACGGCAGATGTGACCGACGGGAGCAGATGCTAAATCCCGCCCGCTCCGCCAGACTTTCAAAAGAGTCCATTTGGACACTTTTTGTTATTATTGACACTATTTTGTGAATAACGACAAATGTATTGATTTTCCATTCTCAATTTTATATACTTATAATGTACATGTAATAAAATTGACTTTTTGGGGGTCATATGGAACTAGCGCAATTTGTTGTTAATGTTGATTTGGCAAATAAGACTGAACTTGAAAAGGTTAAAATAGTGGCTTTCTATGATTGTGTCAATAACAACAAAAGCACCTTTCTGCTTAAAGATATAATCGCACACTTACAAAATGTTGGACAACCTATTTCAAATACTTCACGTCTGAAAAAGTATTTGGCAAAG
>JBAYOC010000169.1:0-3971 GCA_041678465.1 Anaerovoracaceae bacterium
GTTGCTTTTGGAACTTGCAGACACCGTGTCCGCAACATCACTCTGCGGCCTGGGAAAAACAGCTGCCCTCCCTATTGTCAGCACGATCAAAAACTTCCGTAGCGAATATGAGGCGCATATACGGGAAAAGCGCTGTCCCGCCGGTGCATGCAGTAAGTTAAAGAAGATTGAAATCGACGCTGCGCTGTGCAAGGGCTGCACAAAATGTACAAAGAGTTGCCCGGTAAATGCTATAAGCGGGAAAGTGAAAGATCCATTTGTGATAGACCAGGCAAAATGCATAAAGTGCGGAGCATGCATTCCAACTTGCCCGTTCCATGCAATCAGGGAGGTTTGATAAAATGAAAAATCTTGATAATGTAATGATAATTGATGGGATGCCGGTTGAAATAAATGGTGAGAAAAATCTTCTCGAACTCATCCGCAAGGTCAACATTAAAATGCCTACTTTTTGCTACCATTCCGAGCTTTCCATCTATGGAGCCTGCCGTATGTGCGTAGTGGAAAACCAGCGGGGTGAAATAGAGGCGGCCTGCTCAACCGTGCCCAAATCAGGAATGGAAATCCGAACCAATACAGAACGGCTTCGCAAGTATCGAAAAAATATTCTAGAGCTTTTGCTCTCCAACCACTGTCGAGACTGTACCACCTGCAGCAACAACGGGAAATGTAAGCTACAGGACCTGGCAATGCGATTTGGAATTGACCAGGTTCGGTTTCCTAACACTGCTGCGGAACCAAAAATCGATGACTCCTCTGTGTGCATTACAAAAGATGCTCACAAGTGCATACTCTGCGGTGATTGCGTTCGGGTGTGCAATGAGGTGCAGAATGTAGGTGCAATTGATTTCGCCCATCGCGGCTCAAAAATGTCCATAAGCTGTGCCTTTGAGCGGCCCATTGCTGATTCGCCCTGCGTCGGTTGCGGACAGTGTGCAGCTGTTTGCCCCACAGGTGCAATCGTGGTCAAATACGATTTTCATAAGATCTGGCGGGCCCTTGATGACAAAAATACTAAGGTTACTGCTCAAATTGCTCCTGCAGTGCGAGTTGCCATGGGAAAAGAGCTTGGCATGGAGGAAGGGGAAAACGCTATGGGCAAAATCGTCGCTGTTTTCCACAGGCTGGGATTCGAAGAGGTTTATGACACCTCAACCGGCGCAGACCTTACTGTTCTGGAGGAATCCAATGAATTTTTGAAGCGGCTTTCAGAAGGTAAAGCGGATATGCCCCTTTTTACATCTTGCTGTCCTGCATGGATACAGTACTGCGAGAAAAACTATCCCGAGTTGCTTCCAAATGTGTCAACCTGCCGTTCGCCGATGGAAATGTTCGCTTCGGTTATTCATGAGGAGCACAAACCCTCGGCAAGAAAGCATTACCACGTCGCTGTTATGCCTTGTACAGCCAAGAAATTTGAAGCGACCCGCGATGAATTTGTCCTTGATGGAAAAAATCCCGTTGATGCGGTCATTTCAACACAGGAGCTTATTCAAATGATCAAAGAATCCGGGATTATTTTTTCTGAAATTGAACCGGAGGCTGTTGATATGCCCTTTGGAACCTCCACGGGAGCAGGGGTGATTTTCGGAGTTACAGGCGGTGTAACGGAAGCAGTTTTACGCCGTGTTTCATCGGATAAATCCAAAACCGCACTGGCAGCAATCTCCTATCATGGCGTCCGTGGAATGGAAGGAATTAAGGAAGCGATCATACCTTATGGGGACCGCCGGCTGAAAATCGCTATTGTGAGCGGCTTAGGGAACGCAAGTGCCCTCATTGAAAAAATCAAGTCAGGGACCCACTACGATTTTGTTGAAGTTATGGCCTGTCCCGGCGGATGTGTAAACGGCGCAGGCCAGCCCTTCGTGGCACCCGATGGAAAGAAACAACGAGGCGATGGTCTCTATGCCGCCGACAAAATGTGCAGCACTAAGAGGAGCGAGGAGAACCTACTCGTTATGGATATGTATAACGGTGTTCTGAAAAACCGTGTACATGAATTGCTCCACACCAATTATGTTAAGAGGGGTGAATAACATGACAGAAATCAGAGTCTGTATCGGTACCTCCTGCCACCTAAAGGGATCCTATAATGTTCTACAGACCTTTCAGCAGCTGATAGAGGAACATGGCCTGCATGGTAAGATCGATCTAAGAGCAAGCTTCTGCATGAAAAGCTGCAATCAGGCGGGCGTAACTGTGAATCTAAATGGAGAGAAGTACAATATAGCGGCAGAGAGCGCTTATGGATTTTTCGAAGAAAATGTATTGTGATAATCGGAGGGACACAGCCACGGGGACAGACCCCGTGGCTAATTTTGCCCCCAGAGGGACAGACCCCGTGGCTGCGTTTACGCACCTAACCACATTTGCGTAGCAAATGTCCGGTAGGTGCTATGTCAGGACTCCCCAGCTTTAGCTGGATGGAGTCTACGGCGCCTCCACGGGGTCTGTCCCTCCGGTTGTTTTTGCGACTCTTGAATCATGGGGGAAAAACAGATATACTTGAATTAGTAATCGCTTTGAAAGGAGGGTTAGAATCATGAGTGAGAAAGAATTCAAACTTACCGAACTGACTCAGAACGCCGGTTGAGCGGCAAAAATTGGGCCTGATGCCCTGGCACAAGTTTTGTGTCACTTACCCAAATTTCATGATCCAAACCTGCTGGTCGGCTTTGAGAGCAGTGATGATGCGGCGGTTTACCGAATTGACGACAATAAGGTTCTTATCCAGACGGTTGATCTGTTTCCGCCCATGGTTGATGATCCCTACCACTTTGGACAGATTGCTGCGGCTAATGCACTGAGCGATGTTTACGCTATGGGCGGAACGCCCAAGCTTGCTATGAATATTCTCTGCTACCCGGAAGATTTGCCCAAAGAGATCGTCCGGGGCATTATGCAGGGCGGCTATGATAAGGTATTGGAAGCGGGAGCTGTTATTGCAGGCGGTCATAGCCTAAAAGATCATGAGCCGAAATACGGCCTCTGCGTCACCGGCTTCGCAAAACCGGAAGAAATCGTGACTAACAGTAACGCAAAGCCGGGAGATTTCCTGATTCTAACGAAACCCTTAGGTACAGGCATCCTGACCACTGCTGCAAAAGCAGGCCTTGTTGCCGAAGGAACAGAGGCGGCCATTGTGGTTTCTATGGCAATGCTGAACAAGAGAGCCTGCGAAATTATGAAGAACTACCCTGTCAACAGCTGCACGGACGTGACGGGGTTTGGACTTCTGGGACATGCTTATGAGATGGGCGCCGGCAGCGGCGTCACCATCGAGCTTGACGCCGCCGCCATGCCCCTGCTTCCCGAGGCCAGGGACATGGCGCAGATGGGAATCATCCCTGCCGGCGCCTACGCCAACAGAGCCTACCTGGAAGCAAAGCTCAAGATCGAACCAACCGTTCCTTTGGATCTGTTGGACATCATGTTCGATCCCCAGACCTCCGGCGGCCTGCTAATTGCAGTCCCCGAGGACCAGGCAGCCGGGCTGCTTGCAGATTTGCAGAGCGAGATTCCCGCAGCCGCGATCGTAGGACGGGTAATCCCTCCGGAAAACCACACCATTCACATTAAATAAGCTGTGAGGGGTTCTTTCAGCACCCCTCACTTCCGATGCGAAACGGAAATCAAACTTGATCTAGAATTCGTGAAGATAAAAATACGAAGATAGATAGAACTATAATAGGGGATAAGCCATGTGGGAATATAAAACAGAAACATTTAGTTCAGCCCTTGACAACAAGAGATCATTAAAGGAAAAATGTGATGCTGTTCTAAAAAAATACTCTAATGATGGTTGGGAACTTGTAAACTTTCAATGTATTGGTGCTTTTGGTTCAATCATGATGTTCATCTTCAAAAGGGCTAAATAAAGGACTCAATGCCATGAAATGCAGATTGGTATGAATATAAAGCTTGAAAAAATATCGGTAGAAGATATCTACGAGATTAACAGGATACAA
>JBAYOC010000170.1:0-3953 GCA_041678465.1 Anaerovoracaceae bacterium
ATTATAAAGTGTTGGAGCGTTTCGGCAGGTTCACCTACATTGAAGCAACTCTAAAGACGGGTAGGACCCATCAAATCCGTGTCCATATGGCCCATATCAATCACCCTTTGCTGGGAGATGAGCTGTACGGACCGAAAAAGAGCCCGGTGAGGACAGAAGGACAGGTGCTTCACGCCAAGACACTTGGGTTTCAGCACCCTTCCTCGGGTAAGTACGTGGAATTTGACAGCCCGCTTCCCGAGGGTTTTAGTCAAGTTTTGAATAAGTTGAGATAGTATGACCCTGTGCAGCGACGTACTTATCACAAACCGGTTCAGGGGTAGCTAGTGTATCTCAACGGGACAGTACACTAGGGCTTTGGGAAGGTTCGGAAGCACTGTCATTTGACTGATATTTAGTTTTAACGTATTCGAGACAATCTTCGCATACAAAACCATGCTTAAATTGTAATTCACTGTGTTGTCCACACAGGGAGCACGGCATTTCTGCTGCGCATATGATTTCCGGATAGTAGATAGGGTGCTTCAGTTTTTTCATGATTGATTCCTCGCTTTCCGGTATCCGATGCGCTTCGTTCTTCTCTTCTCCGAGCGCCGCCGCACAGGGTATTTGCTTACTATGCTAAACATATAACAGAAAATGTCAACCTAAAATTTACCAATATGAATAAATAATGCATAAAATGTAATAAATGCATTGTTTGCCTGCCCGTTTCGAGATATCAGTTATAATCCTTTGATCGGATCCACATAAAGTGTTTTATGATCTGTATAGATTACCATACCCGGCTTAGCCCCCGAAGGCTTCTTCACATGTCGCACCAGGGTATAGTCTACCGCCACATTGCTTGAGTTACGTGCCTTGCTGTAGTAGGCGGCTAAAGAAGCGGCTTCCGTCATGGCTTCATCGGAAGGTTTCTTACCTTGCGCAGATAGAATCACGTGAGATCCCGGAACATCCTTGGTGTGGAACCAGAGATCCTTTTTATCGGCAGTTTTTAGAGTCAACTGATCGTTTTCTTTGTTGTTGCGGCCTATTAAAATGCGAGACCCGTCACTGGTGGTAAAGGCGCGGGGTTGGAGCTTAGATTTGCAAAGGCGGTAACCGCTTTTCCTCCTCCGCAGGTAGCCACCTTCCGTCAGCTCTTGACGGATTTCTTCTATCTCCTCCAGTGTGTCGGCATTTTCCACATATGCCAGCACGGATTCAAGATAGCCAATAGAATGATTCGCTTCTTCCAACTGGATTTTCTTTTCCCGGACAGCGGTTTTCGCCTTGCTGTATTTTTTGAAGTAGCGTTGAGCATTCCGGGATGGGGAGAAGCGTGGATCCAGAGATATTTCCACTTCTGTGTCATCGTAGTAATTCAATACTGTGACTGTGGGTGCGCCCTGGGATATTTTATGGAGATTTGCTGTTAAAAGCTCTCCGTAAATGCGATAAGGTTCTGCATTTTCCGCAGCCAAAAGGTCTTCGGAAAGGCGTTGCTTTTTCAGGTAGAGTTTATCGAGGGAAGAGGTCAAGGTCCGCATCAGATCTGTGGATTTTTGGCGAATCCGATTAGAAGAGGCCTTATGGGAAAAATAATACTCCACTGCACTGCTGGGATTATCAAAAACCACCTTGTCTAATAAGCTCTCCGAATCAGAAAGTGGAAAGATATGAAAGTCCACAGGAACTCTGTCCTTATCCAAGTAAACGACCGGTCTTAAATTTCCGGTATGAATGGAAGCTGCCATTTCCTTTATTATTCTATGGATGTCTTCTGCCATTAAAGACTCTGTGCCCCTTTGGGCAGCCCGAATTGCGGCATGGCATATTTCCCGGGAAATAGTGGGACTAACACCTTGAATACCGCCCACGAGGGCCTTTGGAAGGGATTGGGAATCGTCTTCCATGATTCCGGTCAGAACATCTAGCGATAAGGTATAGAAGGATACTTTGTTTTGACCGGGTGGGTACACGTAAGGAAGCCCCGGAAGCAACTGGCGGTAGCGGCTCAGGTCCAAAGAAATTCGCTTGATGCTGTCTAAGATTCTGCCGGAGGCTTCATCAATTGCGATGATGTTGCTGTGCTTCCCCATAATCTCTACCGTTAACTTTTTGCTTACGGAAAAACCAAGCTCATCATTATGATCCACGGAAATTTCAATGACTCTTTCTGACTCCACCTGCTCGATTGCCGTAATCCGTCCCCCTTGGAAATGCTTGCGCAGCAACATGCAGAAGGCTGTGGGGTTCTGGGGATTTGCCTGTTCCTTGTTCTCCTCTATGAGGTGGATGCGGGCATGGCCGCTGTTTGCGGAAATATAAAGCTGACGTTTTTCTCTACCTGCGTGTATGTTGAGAATAAGCTCTTCAGCGTCGGTTTGATATATTTTATTGATTCGGCCTCCGGCCAGTATACCATTGAGATATACTGCCATCGCGCCTGCTACTAAACCGTCGTAAGCCATCTGTCCCTGCGCTCTCCTTATTAATTATTAGAATCCGCGCTATAATGTGCGCCAACTATAGATTATTTTATGCGTTGAATGTATAATACCATATGGTAGGGCAGATTACCAGCCATGGGGACAGACCCCGTGGGGGCATTATCAACCGGAGGGACAGACCCTCGTCGGAGCAAACTGCGCTTAATCAAAACGCCTTGTGTTTTTCACCGCTAAGTTGCTCCGCCTCTTCTCCACAAAGCTTTACGCTTTGCGGGGACCCCAAAAACTAAATTGCCCATCACCCCGATACGAATCATAGTTAATACACAAATCACAAGGAGAATATATGATTAAGAGCATGACAGGCTTCGGACGAAGTGAATACAGCGACGGAAAAAGGAACATAGTCGTAGAGGTGAGGGCTGTAAACCACAGGTACAGCGATATCACGGTAAAAATGCCCAGGAGGTATTCTTTTGCAGAGGAAAAGCTGAAAGCCATCGTTAAGAAATATGCCAGAAGAGGCAAGGTGGATGTATCCATCATGGTGGAGAATCTAACAGAGGATGACACGAATATCCGTCTGAATACCATGGTGGCAGGACAATACTATAATAATCTAAAAGAATTGAAACAGAACTTTTCTCTGACAGGAGATATCACCCTACCATTCCTAGCCTCCTTGCCGGACGTGATGAAGGCGGTTCCGGATGTGGAAGATGAAGAGGCTATTTTTGAAAGCCTCGCTGCACCTGTTCGGCAGGCCGCTATGAGACTTGACGAGATGAGAATAACGGAAGGTAAAAAACTGGCAGAGGACATCATAATGCGTGGCAACCTGATTCGCAGCATGTCGGATCAAATCAGTGTGTACGCTCCTCAAGTAGCAATGGCCTATAAAGCGAAATTGCAGGAGAGAATCACTGACCTTTTGGACGGGGCAGTAGAGATACCGGAAGACAGGATTGCTTTGGAAGCTGCTTTATACGCAGATAAGTCCAATATAACGGAGGAACTGGTACGGCTGAACAGCCATGTTTCACAATTGGAACAAATCATTACAAAGAGCAATCAGCCTGATGGAAAAAAACTTGACTTTTTGGTACAGGAGATGAATCGGGAGACCAACACCATTGGTTCTAAGGCCAACGATATCGCCATAACTAATTTCGTACTGGAGATGAAGAGCGAAATCGAGAAGATTCGAGAGCAGGTTCAGAACATCGAGTAGAATTTTCTTGAAAGCTGTTGAAAACTATAGTATACTATAAATTCAAATCGACGTACAGAATCTACAGGGGTATGAGCCCACAAGATTTACAATTTACACAAAGATAAGTGAGGAATATAAATGTACAAGGGCTTGCTCTTCGTAGTTTCCGGGCCATCCGGTGCCGGAAAAGGAAGTATCTGCAGAGGATTATCTGAGAAGTTGGATATTCACTTGTCCGTTTCCATGACTACCAGAGAACCCCGGAAGGGTGAAACAGAAGGCGCAAGTTATAACTTCACCACAGA
>JBAYOC010000171.1:0-3947 GCA_041678465.1 Anaerovoracaceae bacterium
CGGCCACTTTTCCTTTTAATGAAAACATTGAGTCCCTACCTTTCCTCTTAGTAAGCGACGCGGTAAGCCATCTGGCGGTTCATGGAGGTAATAACCTTGACATAACCTGCCAGCAACTCATTGAAGGCCGCGTCTCCGGTATCCACAAGCAGTGGCTTGCCGCCGAGGGCAATCATCTTGGTCTCCGTGGCAGCAATGATAATGTTGTCTTTTCCCACTCTGCTGAGAACTCTGTGACTCAACTGTTGGTTACCCCTTCCGAAAACGTAGCCCTGGCCGCCGATGACCGTCACGACCAATTTGACGGGTATCCCCTTGCTCTCCATCCGGTCCAACAGCTCCAACAGCCCTGCCTCGTTCAGGTCGGAGCCAATCAGCTCCCTGTTCAGAACGGCGTCCACTCCTAGCAGCGTATTCTTCAGACCCAGAATATCCATAACGGAGCGTATCGTTGTGCCCGGTCCGATGAGATAGCATACATCCTCTTCCATATGGGTCACGATGTGAGACGCAATAGACATCATGTTCTCGCCTTCCGTGCTGACACTTCCGGCCTTGGCGCTCTGCATGAGGTTCCGCACATTGGGAACGGTCATATAGCCGTATAGCCGGGCAGATACCCGGTCCTGGCGAAAGGCTTCCTCGTCGATATCCATGACTTCGGCTTCCCGAAGCTGAATCCGGCCGCTTCCCGCTAGGAACAAAGCTGCCGCATCTCCTGCGTGAGTAGGCGTATCTGCGTAGACAGCAGAATGGATCTTCACCCCTGCAGGGATGCCGATAACCGGAAGGCTGTTTCCGATGGCATGATAGAGGTTCCTCGCAGTGCCGTCTCCCCCTGCAAAAAGAATCAGCTCTGCTCCCGCATCTCTCAAAACCACAGCAGCCTTTTCCGTATCCTCGGGAGTGGTAAGCTCCCCTTTCAAGGAACCCAATACAATAGGGTCAAAGCCCAGCTCCCGCGCCGTATCTTCTCCCATGGGCCCCGGGTATGTCAGGAGTTGAAACTCCTCTTTCTTGCTTACGAGACGATTTAACGCTCTTTTCGCTTTTAAGGGCGCTTCCGCTACCGCTCCCATAGCAATGGCCTTCTCAACGATGTCCCTGCCGTCGCTTCCCTTCAGTCCCACTCTGCCGCCTATTCCCGCTAAGGGGTTGATGATCAGCCCCACTTTCCGCATATGCCTTCCTCCTGTTGTAATTATAATCATGCGTCCCACCGGGTATATTACTTATCTAATATTTTTTTCTTATAGGCCCTATAGGTGCAGGCCCATCTGTCTGGATCCTCCACTAGCGAGTCATCTAAAATCTTCGTGTTGGCCATAGCGTGCGGTGCATTCATGACGAATTCAGGATCCTCGTAAGCCTCCTTAACACATTGTGCCAGAGCCGCTGCCCAATAATCAAGATCTTCCTTGGAATAGGTCTCACAGGGCTCCGGCGTGAAAGGTTCCGGAACAATCCAGGGATGATGACTCATCCAGTAACCCTGGATGCCAAAGTCGCTGAAGCGATTGCGAATTTCCGCAGTGCCCACTCCTGTATCTTCCATGACCTGTCCCAGGCTGTACCTGGCCTGCTCCAGCCTTCTCTTACCCTCGGCGTAAGGTCTGGTTACACCCTTAATATCCAGCAGAAGTTGATCCATGTAATTGTTATTCAGCACCGAGATCTGCGCCGCCGTTTTGATTCCTTCCGCTCCCATGCTGCGAATCCACGCGTAAGCCCGGATAACGCATTCCAGATTCCCCAGGAAGCTTCTGACTTTACCCACACTTTCCGGTCTGTCATAATCCAGGTAATACTTTGACCCATCAAATTCCACGGTAGGAACCGGCAGGTATTTGGCTAACTCTTCTCTGACTCCATAGGCTCCTGATGCAGGACCCTCACAGCCATGGGGCGAGGAGAAGGTCTTATGCAGGTTGAAATGACAGGCATCAAAGCCTGCATCAAAGGCTCTGGCCATACCCATGATGCCGTTGGCGTTTGCTTGATCGTAGAAGCATAGCCCTCCTGCATCGTGGACGACCTTTACGTACTCTGCCACCTTGGGATTAAAGATACCCGTATCCTCCGGGTTGGTAAACATGATTCCTGCAGTCCGTTCCGATACGATGGCCTTCAAGGCTTCCAGGTCCGGATAGCCGTTCTCGTCGGGCATCAGAGTGATTACCTTGAAGCCTGCGGTAGCCGGCGTGGCACCGTCGCAGGGATGAGAGAATATAGTGGTGATGACCTCATCTCTCTGTGCCAACTCTCCCCTGGCCTCATGATACCTGCGAATCAAGCAGGCATTGGTATAGGTGGCATGGGAGCCTCCCCCGGGCTGAAATGTAAATTTTGACATTCCCGATATCTGCTTCAGGTATTGTTCCAGACCGTAAACGATTTCCAAGATGCCCTGGAGGGTTTCTTGCGGCTGGGAGGGATGCAGATCTGCAAACTTGCTGGAATTGACCACTTGATCGTGCATCTTGGGGCTGTACTTCATAGTACAGGTGCCCTCACCGATATCGGAGCCCAGATCCATACCCAGGGTCATTTGCGATAGCCTGAGATAATGCTGAAGAACGTGGTATTGCGATACCTCCGGAAGACCAATGCTCTTTTGTCTTCTCATTTCTGCCGGGAGTAAATCTATGGCTTGGCCTAACTTCTCCACTACTTCTTTCGCAGCTTTGGGAGGGATGATCCCCCTCTCCCCTTTGGTTCCCATCTCCATGATAAGTGGTTCATCCCAGGATGCGGAATGGTATTTTCTCAGTTTGACATCTTTCATTATTTCAGCACCTCCTTCAGAGCGGCTACCAGCTTATCAATGTCCTGCTTTGAATGGGTTTCTGTTACACAGTACAGTGCACTGCCGCCCAGTGCCGGAAAATCCGCAGTCAGATCAAGACCTCCGAAGATTTTCAAGTTTTCCAGAGCCTTGTTGATCTCCGCAACGGTTTTGCCGGTCTGGTCAAAGTTGACCACAAATTCCTTGAAGGTGGTGTCAAAGAGGACCCTCACGCCTTGGATCTCGCTCATACTCTGCTTTGCATAGTTGGAGTTGTATAGGATCGTTTCTCCGATTTCCTCCATTCCTTGGGGTCCCATGAGTGCCATATAGACTGCCGCACCAATCGTCCATAGTCCGGAAGCGGTTCCCACCCAATCCTTTGCTTTATCTCTGGCTTCATAGGAAGTCCGTTCCGGAAGCACCTCTGCATAAGCATACTGACCTTCTACTGCAGTTTCCGCAATGGTGTAGATTGCCAAAGGACATTCTGCCAAGTATGCCGTTTCATCCCGGAAAGCGATGAAACCGGACTGCCCGCCACCACAGAGCATATGCATGCCGATAGACTGCAGATCGCCGCAGATAATATCCGCTCCATAAGAAGCAGGAGGGGCGATGACACCCAGGGAAACCGGATCCACACCCACGACAGATTGGGCACCGACGGACTTTGCCAATGCGGAAATAGCAGCAGCATTTCCCTCAACTGTGCCGAAAAAAGCGGGCACCTCAAAATAGACTGCGGCAATTTTATCCGAAAGCTTTGCCTTCAGATCTTCCATATCGAGGCCACCGGTTTGATGGTCCATATCCACCAGAGTAATCTTAATGCTGTTTGGCATAATTTCGGGTTGACAAAGAGTCCGGATCTGAGCCATTCTCTCCGGGCTGATACCATAGGGAATCAACACTTCATTTCTGCCGGTAAGGCGGGAAGCCATACGAATCGACATGCCTGCGGCAGCTCCCCAATCGTAGATGGGCTCGCTGACCGCATCCACATCCAGCATCTCTGCCAACATGCTATAAAATTCAAAGCGAGCCTGAAATTTTCCGAGATCCGCATAGGTACCGCCGCAATAGGCTGTTACAAACTCTGCACGGTTGACAATCTCGTCCACCACTGCGGGCACATAGTGCTGCCAGCAGCCACCGCCCA
>JBAYOC010000172.1:0-3947 GCA_041678465.1 Anaerovoracaceae bacterium
AGTGACAATTTAACTGTTTTTGAAAATAATTAACCAGCCTTCTCCCACTTAAAAGCAATGACGCCGATGATCATCAGTGCTAAACCAATCCACTTGTTCCACAAAAACGGGACTTTTTCTGCACCCAGCCATCCAAAGGCATCGATGATGGCAGCTACCAGCAGCTGAGAGATCAGGATTATGGCAATGGCGTGAGTAGGGCTCAGATTGCCGATGGCCAGCATAACCGTAATGATGATGACCGTTCCTAACAATCCTCCTGACCAGTAAATTTTATTTACACCGGTAAGCTGAGAAAAACTTCCTTTACCAAAAAACCACATAGCAACTAAGCCAAAAGCCAGCGCAGTTCCCTGCGCAAAAACGTTAGACTCATATAGACCGATCTTCTCACTTAAACGGGTATTGATTACGCCCTGCAAGCTC
Organism: Anaerovoracaceae bacterium; assembly: GCA_041678465.1. Lineage (GTDB taxonomy): Bacteria > Bacillota > Clostridia > Peptostreptococcales > Anaerovoracaceae > UBA1426. Next base: position 427 of record JBAYOC010000172.1, read on the forward strand.
ATGGCTGCACCAGCTATCACACTCATAATGGAACCTAGCATAAAACACCTCCCGGATATTGTATCCCGGGAGGTGAGTATTATTCAGGTTAATAAAAGAATCCGCTCTATAAAAGATCCCTCAGCAGGTGAGAAATAGACTCCTTAAATTTAACCCATAAAGAGCGTTTGCAATACATTTCCCAAGTGAGTTCCCTTGAATCCGCCATATCCTGTTCAAAGATCTCCTCCAGTTTTTTAACCTCTTCTCCATCGTAGATAAAAGCGTTCACTTCGAAGCTCAAGTTAAAGCTGCGCATGTCGAAATTGGCAGATCCTACAGAAGCCACTTCCCCGTCCGCACACATGTTCTTTGCGTGGAGGAATCCTTTTTCATAGATGTAAATCTTAGCTCCGGATTTGAGTAAATCTCCCACGTAAGCTAAGGTAGCCCAATATACAAACATGTGATCCGGTTTATTGGGAATCATAATGCGTACATCCACGCCTGAGAATATGGCGTTTTTTAATGACTCAATAATGCTTGCATCCGGTACGAAATAAGGGGTTTGGATATAGATGCTCTTCTTAGCTGAGGAAATCATTTTCAGATAACCTCGCTTAATCTCGGACCGCCTTGATTCCGGGCCGCTAGACACAATTTGGATACCGGACGTACCTTCGTCGATCACTCCGTTGAAATAAGCGGAAGCCAATAGAACATTTTCTTTGCTGGCAGACCGCCAATCCAGCAGGAACCTAGCATTCATATCCTGCACACAGCTGCCGGTTAATCGCAGGTGCGTATCTCTCCAATGGCCGAACTTCTTGCTTCTTCCTACATATTCGTCTGCAACATTAAATCCGCCTAAGTATCCGATTTTCCCGTCGATTATGACCAATTTCCTGTGGTTGCGGTAATTCAGCTTCATGGTAAGAAATTTCAGCTTGGGAGCAAAGAAAAACGCGTATTTGCCGCCGGCCTCTTTGAAGTCTTTCAATACTCGCGGGTTTAGCTGTCTGCCGCCGAGGGCGTCAACGAGAAGGCGAACTTCAATCCCTTGCCGGGCCTTCTCCGTGAGGGCGTCGATAAAAGATTGTCCCATCTTATCATTTTTAATGATGAAGTACATCACATTGATGGATTGGGTGGCTTCTGATATTTCCCGGAATAAGGATTCAAACTTCTGCATCCCGTCAGTAAATATAGAGATGCTGTTGTCGTGCGTATAGAAGGACCGCGAGTAGCGCTGATGAAGTAGAACCATGTCATGCCACTTTTTAGCTTCGCAGTTGGAAAAAATAAAGTTGCCGTTTTGGACACTTTCGGTTTGATCTTTCAGAGCGCTCTCAATAACGGAAGCTTCGTAGCTGGAAAGCTTAAAAATTTTCTGGCGGGAGATGTTCTGGGATATGAGCAAATAAAGAAAAATCCCTATACCCGGTAGCATGAACAATACCATTATCCATGCCAAAGTGGATGAGGGATTTTTCCGTTCCAAAAAAATGATAGCAAAAGCGATCATAAAGTTGATGGCATATATCACCACAGGTATTTGTATCAAGCTAATCCATTCAAACAATCTTTTACTCCTGATATCGGTGACTTGCTAAATCACTTATAGTAGGTCGTTAAGCTTCTCTTCGAGCACCGGGGCAGGTAATCCGCCTGTAACTCTCTCTTTAATCTCACCATCCTTAAAGAAAAACATGGTGGGTATGCTCATAACTTTATAGGTAAGGGCAATTTTTCTGTGCTCGTCAATGTTGATCTTGCAAACCTTTGCTTTCCCTTGGAACTTATCCGCCAAAGTATCGATGACGGGGCCTAACGCTTGACAAGGCCCGCACCAATCCGCATAAAAATCCACTAATACGGGAACTGTGGACTTTAAGACCTCTTCGTCAAAGTTATCGGCCGTTAAATATAGAGTATTTGTTGACATGTTAGTACCTCCTATAGAATTATATGACATGGTTATCACTCACTTATTGATGGGGATATTATACCATAATTGCAGAGCAATTCTGGTATAATCAGCCATCTGCGATTTCGACTATTCGTCTGTCGAAATAATCGCAGGGCACTCAATGTATGATATCCACACCCATTGGTTTTGTGGATATTATACCATGAAAAGATGAAAACCAAACAGGGAATAATAAAATGTGTTGAGAAATGACCCTATATGTATTATAGTATTATTTTGTAGGAACGAACTATTCATTGTCTATACTATCAATACCATAACAGATCCGCCCGGGATTATTCCGACTATAAGAGAAAGGCTGCAAAATGAAATTTACAAACTTAGAGAAAACAGATCCTGTAATCAACGCCATGATCATGAGAGAAGTGGCGAGGCAGGAAAACAACATTGAATTGATTGCATCTGAAAACTTCACTTCCGCTGCCGTTATGGAGGCTTCAGGTAGTGCATTGACGAATAAATATGCAGAAGGATATCCCGGCAAAAGATATTATGGTGGCTGTGAGCATGTAGACGAGGTTGAAAATCTGGCAAGAGAACGGATGCAGGCACTCTTTCATGCGGAGTACGCCAATGTCCAGCCCCACTCCGGATCCAGTGCCAACCTAGCGGTATATACTGCATTTCTTCAGCATGGAGATACTGTGATGGGGATGGACCTTTCCAATGGAGGTCATTTGACCCACGGGAGCCCCGTCAATTTTTCCGGAATCAACTACAATTTCATTCCATATGGAGTAAATCAGGAGACGGAATATATTGATTTTGATATGGTAAGAGAACTGGCACACAAGCATCGTCCAAAGATGATTGTAGCGGGAGCAAGTGCTTACCCGAGAACCATTGATGCCAAACGCTTTCGTGAAATCGCAGATGAAGTCGGCGCTTATCTGATGGTGGATATGGCTCACTTTGCCGGTTTAGTAGCGGCAGGTCTTCATCCCAATCCGGTGGAGCATGCCCACGTTGTTACCACCACGACCCATAAAACATTAAGAGGTCCCAGGGGAGGAGCGATTCTGGCAAAGAAAGAATTCGCCAAGCAGATTGATAAAGCGATATTCCCCGGTATGCAGGGTGGCCCGCTCATGCACATTATCGCTGCTAAGGCAGTGTGTTTCTGGGAAGCAGCTTCACCGGAGTTCGTGGAATATCAAAAGCAGGTATTAGAGAACTGCGCGACGCTGGGACACGAGTTACAGGCAAGGGGCTTTCGTCTCGTATCCGGCGGAACGGACAACCATCTGCTGTTAATCAATTTAGTGAATAAAGGAATTACAGGGAAGGATGCAGAGGCTTTGTTGGATCAGTGCGGTATTACTACCAATAAGAATACGGTGCCCGGTGATCCCAACGGACCTTTTATCACATCGGGCATCCGTATAGGTACTGCCGCTACCACCAGCAGGGGCTTTGGCAAGCATGAGTTTCTGCGGGTTGCCGAGGCCATCTCATCAGTTCTGGATAACCCCGGCGACAGTAGTGCTGCCGATAAGGCCAAATCTATCGTAAGAGAACTCTGTCTGGCTCATCCGCTATATCGATGATAGTG
>JBAYOC010000173.1:0-3921 GCA_041678465.1 Anaerovoracaceae bacterium
CCTGCGCAGTAGCATAACGGTTCTCGCCTGCTAAGTACATCTTTTCTTTGCCTTGTTGTGTTGTCGGCTCTATCAGGCGGCCATATACGCCTTTATGATTCTTAATATGACTTTGTCGTAGTACGAAGCTTGTTGTCTGTACAACCTCTCCACCGATTTCCTCAAAGGCTCTTGGCCCAAGATGAGTCATATTAACCATATCTGTGTTTAAGAGTTTTAATCTAAGCTTCTCAAAGCTAGAGAGGAACATCCAGGCATGCTGCGTAATCATCGCCTGAAAACCATTCTTTTTCGTCATCTGTCCACATCGTTCAATGAATACTGCAAACAAATCCGATTTACTGTCCGGATAGTTGGCTTTCACATATTCACTTAGAATCCCGCTCATCCCACTGCTGCCCATATACGGCGGATTGGTCACAACAACATCGTATTTCTGTGCCATAGCCTGTCCGATATCAATTAGACGCTTTAACTGCTCTTTCGTTTCTTCTATGCCAGTATCGTCAAAGGATATTTGCTCTTCTTGCTTTGTTTCGGAGACAAATTGTCTCAGGAGTTCCCAGCTGTAATCGTTTACCTTGAGTATGGATCCATATTCCTTTGCATCCTTAAAGGTGTCCAATAAATAGTTCATCTGATTCAGTGCATTATTATACTCCAGTTCGCTGAGTCCAGATTATATCAAACGCTTCCTTGCGCCGCAATCTATCCGGAGTTTTTGATGCTTAAATTGCAGTTTTATTTCCGTTGCGCCCATGCTCTTCGAACTCCTCGATGCATTCGGCAAATTTGCGTTGTAACACTGCCATCTCGATTCTCAACAAATTTTGATAATGCGTCTACGATAATTTGAATTGGGCACACGGCGGTGCTCAGGTGTTCAAAATTTCAAGTTGTACGAGAAAATATTGTAATTTAGTTCCATTTATCGCCGTACAAGTTGACATTTTGACCAAATTTGGTTGCAAAACTGCTTTTTATTCCGGGAATCTACGTACAACTTGAAATTTTGCTCATTTTCTCCGCACTTTCCCGCCATTTTACGTACAACTTGAATTTTTGCTCATATCGTATCAAGGGGTTGGGCGATGTCGTATCAGAAGGTCTGGCCGATGTTGGGATCACCCAACCGGCTCAAGGGATCTAATGAGACGGGATTACCTTCACATCAACAAAGGAAGTCGGAAAAAACTCTTCCAACTTCCTTGCATGTATCTAATATGTAAACCTTAGTACTCCTACTCTGTTAGCCCCGCATATGTCTCATATACTCTGACTGCTATGATAACCGCCTGTTCGCGGGTAGAAGTCGCTTTGGGTGCGAATCTGTTGTTTCCGACCCCATGGATAAAGCCGTTTTTCGACATGAACTTGACATTGGTTACGAAGTAGGGTGCGACTTCCTTTTCATCGGCAAAGACCGGCGCTCCCTCAATGGATATATCCGCATCAGGTCGAATGGCCACTACGGCACGGTTTAACATGGCCGCCATCTGCTCCCGGTTGATCAACACCTGGGGGGCGAATTTGTTGTTGCCAATACCACTGACAATGCCCAATTGATATGCCTTGAGTATTTCCGGATTGGTTGTGTCCGTGAAGGTTGACAAAGGGGCAGCTACTGCTTGCTTTCCTGTATACAGCTCATAGAGCTTTACTGCCACTTCTGCAAATTCCTCTCTGGTGATGGAGCCGCTCATGTTGTCCTTGATTCTGCCTGTAATAAAGCCATATCCAAGCGCCTTATCAATACCGCCTTTCGCCCAATCGGATGCGCCGCGATATTGCGCCGGATTTCCTAAGGTCACCAGGTCGGAATAGTTGGAAATAACCTCTTTATCAATAAAACTATTCACATAGCCCCATGAGGAGTAAAAGCATGCCCGAAAGGTGTAGGTCTCTGCCTTTAAATCAATACCCCCCTGTGCATCTTCATACGCATACGGGTAATAGGCAAAAGTGTTTCCATCTAACAGGTCATCCAAAGACATCTCCGTAATATCATAGAGGGAAGGACCTTTGTTCCAATCGTAATCCCCATACTTAAATTGAAATCTTATTTTTATGGGAGAACTGTTTGTCCCGGAATAGTACTGCGGGTCCTCAATTAAGTTCTTGTTGATTGCCTCAACGCTCTGGGGTACATCCAACTTAATGGCAAAGTAAGGCCAGTTGTTCTGGTCATACTTCAATTCTGCTGTCAGGTTTTTAGGGGCATCCAGTGTAAAAGGGGGCGAATTTGCGGCTGAAGCGCCTAAGGGCATGGATATAACCATCCGCTGTTTCCATTGTGTCTAAATCCGGTGCATCCTTCAATGCACCTTCATAAAAATCGCGTAGGGTGCCGATGTCATTGTCACTTACATACATGACTTCCAGCCCTTTGCTCGCAGGGCTTTCCCTCACATCAATGATCTCAGCATCCACTGCCAGGGGCAGAATATCCTTGGGATAGCTGGCCGGAAGAGTTGTTGAATCAGAGGAGGTCTGCGGGCTTTGAGAATCATCATTTGTTTGACTTTGGTCAGATACTGTAGAAGCAGCTTCGCCGTTAGCTTCATCTGGTGCCGGCTCTGCCGCGCCACAAGCGGCAAGTGCCAGTATTAATACGAATAATAGGATTAATGATAAAGTTTTCTTCATACGAATCTCCCCCTTACGTTTCGCATCAAAATATAAGCCTGTATCAAAAGCAAAAATGCATAGATCTTATTTATTGTATAAAAAGAAAACACCGCTTTATAGCGGATAAATGCTTAAAATCATTCATTTATGCTCAGCTCTTCGGACAGCAAAAATCCCCGCATCAACCCATCATCTTGCGGTATTGGGATGGGGTCATTCCCACTTGTTCCTTAAAGAACCTCGCAAAATTGCCGGGATACGCAAAGCCACAGGATGCAAACGCATTAGCGACGCTTAGGTTTCTGTTCTGCAAGGCTTCTTTAAGTCCGTTTATCTTCAACTCCTGATAATAACGAAAGGGTGTCATGCCGGTATGTTTTTTAAACAACCGTATAAGGTGGGATGGGCTTACATGTACAGCCTCTGCAACTTTGTCAATATCGAATTCTTCCCTCCAGTTGTTTTCAAGATATTCTCTGGTCTTTGCTACTTCAGGTTTACCCTGATAGATCCTGCTTGTAAAAAATATGCTCATCATGTACGCCATTTGCCCGTTCTTACCCGGAACAGGAAGGTTCAGAATATCCGTATAGATTGCTTCAATATCATAAACGGGACTGCGCGTCTTGTACCACTCCCAAAATGTTTCCAACGGGATCCGAACATCGGGAATCAGAACAGCTTCACCTTCAAAGGCTTTACGGATACCGTCTTTCAGCTCGGACTGACCGTTCGCGAAGGGATCGCGAATCAGATTGTATTTCCCTAAAATCAGGGAGGTATCCCCGACATTCCACATCTTGAGAACGGCATCGTTGATGAAAACAATGTCGCCGTCGTGCTTAAATATCTGGATTGGAATAGGAAAAAGCTCAGCTATTCGAAAGAGTTGCTCCCAGGATTCGCAAACAGAAGATACAGGCACTGTGGGAAAAGGCTCAGTTTGAAGGATCTTTCTATATTCGGAGGGTGTCATCCCCGTCTTCCTTTTGAAGGCTTTTGCAAAGCCACCATTATAATCCGCCCCGCATAAAGCAAAGGCTTCACTGATATTCAGGCTTAAATCTCCCAAGGCTTCCTTAATCTTTTCAACCTTAAGCTCTTGGTAATAGCGATAAGGCGTGATGCCCATAAAACTCTTAAACAGCCGTGTCAGGTGATGGCGGGACAAGCCGGTATGGGTGGAAACCCTATCTAAATCAAAGTCATCCATCCAGTGGGTGTCGATATATTCCTTCGCCCTGATGGTATCCAGTCTCCACTGATAGACGCGCTTTGTTATGAACACCGTAA
>JBAYOC010000174.1:0-3912 GCA_041678465.1 Anaerovoracaceae bacterium
CAATGACACCTTATCAATAATATATTTTACCTTATTTGTTTGTAGATGTCCAATCATATGCCAGCGTACAGGCTTGACCTTTTCATATTTATCGATGATCTCCTGCACTTTGTTCTCTCCGATATCGGTTATCCCCGAATCTATAGCTAAGTTGATCTCCTCGGGGGTGCGGGTTTTGGTAACTGCAATCAGCAACAACTCATCCGGGTTTCGTCCTGCCCGGACTGCCGCATCCCTCATTATTGTCTTAATGTTTTCGATATTGCTCTTGATATTACTCATTTCATTTCTTCTCCGGGTGGTTCAGTATTTCATCGTAAACTTTTACTGTGTTTACTTTAACGGTTTCGTCTCCTTGTTTTTCGTAGAAGGAGGAACTTTGCACCAGGGAGTATTCCCCGTCGCTGGCAATTACGGACACAGGCGTAAAACTAAAATCTCCGCTTATTGTCTTCACATAAACCCCCGGCTTGCCTTCCATAGTGGTTATGCTGCCATTGGCGATGATCAGGCCTTCGTAATCGGAGGTTATGATCTCTACATCCATTTTTCGCAGCTTGGGAAGATCTTCATAGTATCTCGTGGATTTAAGCAGAATCAGCCAATGTTCGCCTGAGTCGATAATATCATAGGTGGTTCCCTTCACCTGTCCTAAAGGGAGATTTAGATAGACGGTCTTTCCTTTTGTATAGTTAATCACATTTTCTGCATCTGACCAAAGGGCCACATACCAAACGCTGTTGTCCACTGTTTTATATAGAGGCTCTCCTACAATGGCAGACTCTCTCCGGGTATTGCTTACAACGATATCCAGGCCTTCGATTTTGTCCCTTTTCAGGGACGCCATATTGTCCGGTGAAAACGTATCCTCTAAACCATCTGTATGGTAGCTTATTACGCTGTTTTCCGATGCAATATAATTATGCCCGGAATGAACGACGTCAACCACCTTAGTTCCCTTGCGCACCAGTTCGCCTTCCTCAAAAAAGTACTGAATGGTACCGGAAGAAGTTGCGGGAACCACGGTTTCTTGACGTATGAAATAGCAGGTCTCATTGGTTGTGACCCGCAGGTTTCCGTACTCCACTACCGTGGTCTGCGTCAGTGCCCCCGTCACCATAGGATAGAAATAAATGGCAGCGGCAAGTCCGAAAACTGCGGCAATGAAAAGGTACAGCAATATTCTTTTTGCCTTCCCCTTCTTCCTCATATACATGTACCAATTATAGCTAGACTCCGCATCTATTTCAAGTACGACAAGTCTTCCTTATCTGCTCTAATATTTGCCTTTCCTGCTTACTTAAGGTTTTCTCCTTACTTAAGTAAGCCTGAAAGAGATCCGGTCGCCTTCGACAGGTCAGCAGCAAGGCCTGTTGATACTTCCACAAACGAATCAGTTTATGATTGCCCGACAACAGTACTTCCGGAACAGCCAGCTCTCTGAACTCTCTTGGCTTTGTGTATTGAGGGTATTCAAGCAGACCTGAATAAATGGACTCCTCTTTATGTGATTCGCTGCTTCCAAGGACATCAGGCAATAACCTGCCCACTGCGTCGATTAATATCATCGCGGGAAGCTCGCCGCCTGTCAAAATATAGTCACCCACGGAAACCTCTTCCATTTGCCAATGATCCAAGATCCTTTGGTCAATGCCTTCATAGTGGCCACAGAGTAGGATGAGACGATCTTCTTCCGACAATTCTGTGATCAATGCTTCATCTAGAAGTTTTCCCTTAGGCGACATGTAGATCATCCGGCTTCCCTCTGTACCCATTGCCTCTAAAGCTCTGAAAACAGGTTCTGCGCTCATTACCATACCGGCCCCGCCCCCAAAGGGCGTGTCGTCGGTCCGGTTGTGCTTGTCCAAGGTGTAATCTCTGATATCTGTCAGCCGGATATCGATGATTTTATTAGCTGCAGCTCTTCCTATAATGCTGTGCTCCGTCACCGGGGCAAACATCTCGGGAAATAAGGTGAGAACATCTACTATCATAATTCTCTCAGCCCCTCTATCAGTCGAATGCAGAGCATCCCCTTTTCCATATTTACTTCTTTGATGAATTCCTCTACGGCAGGAACGGGAAAAGGTTTTCCACCCTCATGAGGCTCTACCATATAGATGTCCTGTGCGCTGTTAATAATCACGTCGCTGAGCCTTCCTACGTGCTTACCTTCTTCGTCCACCACCGCGAGCCCTATGAGATCCTTTACATAGTAGGTATCCTCAGGAAGGGGGGGCGCATCGGAAAGAAACAGGAACAGATCTTTTTCCTTACACGCTTCAGCGCTTGTCCGGTCATCGATACCAGTAAGTTTAAGCACCACCAGGGCTTTCATGTAGCGGACATTTTCAATGGTATAGCGAAAATCATCCATGAGCACATAGTCGATCTCTTCGAACTTCTCTTTATAATCGGTGTAAGGGTAAACTCTCAGCTCACCCTTGAGGCCAACGGCATTGGTGACCTTTCCTAATCTTATTTTTTCCATATTCCTCTCGTGAGATTGCGAAGGCGGCCTTTCAAACTCCGCATGGCTTTGCCTGCGGGCAGAAAGAACCGCCCTTGTAATTCCTCATTATTGCACGATTTCAACAGCGACCCTTTTGTTGGACTTGGTGGCGGCGGCTTTTACGACAGTTCGTATGGCTTTCGCAATTCGGCCTTGCTTTCCGATGACCTTTCCCATGTCCTCAGGGGCCACGCGAAGCTCAATGACGCTGGCCGTTCTTCCTTCCACTTCGCGGACTTCCACTGCTTCCGGATGATCAACTAACGATTTTGCAATCGCTTCTACTAACTCTACCATTATTATTCACCACTTTCTTTACTCGGTGGGTTGTGCCGGTTCTTTTACTTCCTCTGCTTCTACTGCCTCAGCTTGTTCTTTCACTGCTGCGGGCTTTGCAATGCCGGCGCGGCCGAATAGCCTCTTAACCGTATCCGTAGGTTGTGCCCCATTGGCTAGCCATTTTTCAGCCTTTTCCGCATCAATCTTGATCTCTGCGGGCTCTTTCAGCGGATTATAGTATCCGATTTCTTCAATGAATCTTCCATCTCTGGGCGCACGGCCATCCGCGACCACCACTCTGTAGAAGGGCTTTTTGTTTGCCCCCATTCTCTTTAATCTGATTTTTACTGCCATTTCTTTCTCCTCATTTCCTTCATTTGTTTCAGCCGAATTCTTCACGGCTATGAGTTTTGTAATATATATATGTTAAAAGATTAAAAACCTCTGAACATTTTATTCTTCTTATGCTTTGGTGCAGTCGTAAACTGCTTCATCATCTTTCGGGTTTCTTCATATTTACGAATGAGCTGGTTGATCTTGGATACGGGCTGCCCGCTGCCTGCTGCTATCCGCTTCCTTCTGCTGGCATTGAGGATGCCGGGTTCCTTGCGTTCCTCTATTGTCATGGACTGTATAATCGCTTCCATGTGAGCCATTTCCCGCTCGCTTTGGTCCATGTCCACATCTTGCATTTCTTTGTTGTTCATCCCGGGCATCATGTTCAGCATCTTTGCAAGTCCACCCATACTCTTAATCTGGCCGAATTGCTCCAGATAATCCTCCAGGGTAAACTCGTTTTTCCGCATCTTTTTTTCCAGTTCAGCGGCTTTCTCGTCGTCAAAACTCTCCTGGGCTTTTTCGATGAGAGTGAGCATATCGCCCATTCCCAGAATTCTGGAGGCCATGCGATCCGGATAAAAGGGTTCCAAAGCATCCATCTTCTCGCCCATTCCTACAAACTTGATGGGCTTGCCTGTAATCGCCTTTGCGGAAAGGGCCGCACCTCCCCGGCTGTCGCCGTCCAGCTTCGTCATGATGATGCCGTCAATACCCAGCTTCTCGTTGAATCCCTGTGCCGCAACCACAGCATCCTGACCGGTCATGGCATCTACTACCAGGAG
>JBAYOC010000175.1:0-3882 GCA_041678465.1 Anaerovoracaceae bacterium
TACCCGAACTCTCATATCCAGCGCGGACGTGGTTATCGCAACGGGAGGGGCCGGTATGGTCACGGCGGCTTACAGCAGCGGTAAACCTGCTCTGGGCGTCGGTGCGGGAAATGTACAGTGCATCATTGACAGAGACGTGAATTTCGCAGAAGCAGTGCCTAAAATCATCGCCGGCCGCATTTTTGATAACGGCATCATCTGTTCGGGCGAACAGAGTGCCATTGTACCTGCTGACAAATATGAAGAGATCTTAGACGAATTCAGAAAGAACGGTGCCTATGTGGTCACAGCAACAGAGGAAAAGGAAGCCTTTCGCAATGCGATTTTCACCCAAGGGGCAATAAACCGCCATGCCGTCGGACAATCCGTTCAAACCATTGCAGGAATGGCCGGAGTTGAAGTTCCTGCCGATTGCAAGGTCATTATCATAGAGGCGGAAGGCGTTGGAGAAGAGGAAGTTCTGGCTAAGGAAAAGATGTGCCCTGTGCTGGCTATTTTCCCTTACGATGACTTCAATGAAGCTGTGGAGATTGCAAAAGCAAATTTGGAATTGGAAGGGAAAGGACATAGCGCTGCCATCCATTCCAATAATAGGGCAAACATTGAATACGCCGCTGAGCAGATCAGCGTGAGCCGGTTCGTGATAAACCAGACCTGCGCCACCTCCGCGGGGGGTAGCTTTTTTAACGGGCTGGCGCCGACCAACACGCTGGGATGCGGGTCATGGGGGCATAACAGTATTTCGGAAAACCTTGATTACAAGCACTTGATTAACGTTTCACGTATTGCTTATTTCAGACCGGAAAACCCTGTACCCACACAGGATCAGCTGTGGTCGATCTTGGATTGAATCACCTGGCGAAGCGAGTAATCATAAGATTGAAGGAGTGGAGGCAGATCCTTGTATCTGCCTTCTTTTATTGCAATTTCTATAGCTTCAGAGCAGGAACGAAGATCTTTCATGCCCAAAGTAGCAGTCAGGCCCTTAAGAGAATGTGCAAAGTTTTTAGCTTCTTCGTATTTTTCTTGATTGATAAGGCCGGAAAGTACAACATTACTGTCACTATAGCTGTTTTGGAAGCGCTTTACAGATTTGATGTATAAATTCTCTAGTCCCCCAAGTCTGCAAATTGCTTCGCTTTTACCCGAAAAAGGGTTAGGCGCACAGGTTTGCGGAATCATAAATTTACCTTTCAAATAACATTTTGGGAACAGCGAGTATCTCTATCCTACTACTTTCAAAAACACCTGTAAAGGGAAAATGGTCGAAAATTCACACTTTTCTATACAATATTTCGACAAATCAACCAGAGGGACAGACCCCTTGGCTGACTTTGCCCCCACGGGGTCTGTCCCTCTGGTTGGTGTTGTGGTATAATGTCCGCAATTATGAAAAACGTTTTACTGACAATTGAATACGACGGCACCAACTTCTCCGGATGGCAACGGCAACCAGGCCGGCGCACCGTGCAGGGCGAATTGGAACGGGTACTTTCGGTACTCTGCAAACAGGAGATTAGGGTGCAGGGCACCAGCCGTACAGACGCAGGCGTTCATGCATATGGACAAAGGGCTTGCTTTCAGGGAGAGTTCGGGATCCCTACAGACCGGATCCCCGTTGCTGCGAACCACCTGCTGGCCGGCGAAGGCCCTTATGCGGTAGGCGATGTGAGAATACGGGAGGCGCGTGAAGTGGATGTGGAGTTCCACCCCCGCTTTGATGCCCTGGGTAAAAAATACATCTATAAGATACGCAACGCTCCCGAACCCGACATCCTGCAGCGCAACTATGCTTACCAGATTGAAAAACCTCTAGAGCTCGATGCAATGAAGCAGGCAGCAACGCACCTGGTCGGGGAACAGGATTTCAGATGCTTTATGGCGGCAGGCGGCAACGTTCCCCAGTCCACCGTGCGAACCATTTACAGTGCTATGTGGCAGCAGGAGTCCCTTGAAAACAGCGGTGGAAAAGGCAGTGGAAAACTCGAGTGGTATGGGCCGGGATCTCTGGATTGTGACCCCAGTATCCTGACATTTAGCATAAGAGGCAACGGATTCCTATACAACATGGTTCGAATTATCGTCGGAACTCTAGTAGATATCGGCCTTGGGAAGATAGACCCGGATGAAATGAAAGCGATTATTTTGGGTAAGGACAGGCAGCGAGCAGGCCACACGGCGCCGGCCTGCGGACTCTATTTGGCAGAAGTATATTTTGAGGAGGATCTGATCATATGAAAATCAAAGAAATGTTTGAAACAAAGAGGACAGTTATGTCTCTGGAGGTTTTCCCGCCAAAGCTAACATCTCCTGTAGAGACAATATATGCAACCTTGGACGGCCTCTCGGACATCAAGCCCGACTTTATCAGCGTCACGTATGGAGCCGGTGGCAAGGCAAAGGACAGAACTGTTGAGATCGCTTCCAAAATTAAAAACGATTACGGAATCGAAAGTTTGGCACATCTGACCTGCATCTCCTCTACAAAGGAAGACATCCAAAAGGTATTCAACGAGCTGAGGGATAACAATATAGAAAACGTGTTGACTCTTCGGGGCGACATTCCCGATGATCCGGACTTTGAATTCCCCAACCCCTTGCAATATGAATATGCTTGCGATCTGGTGAAAGAGGCAGAGGCGGAAAAGAGTTTCTGTATCGGCGCTGCCTGCTATCCCGAGAAGCACATCGATTGTGACAGCAAGGTGAAGGACATTAAATACCTGAAAGAAAAGGTCGATCAAGGAGTGGACTTCCTCATGACCCAGCTGTTCTTCGATAATGAGCTATTCTATCGCTTTATGGAAGAAATCGATCTGGCCGGAGTCGACGTTCCTGTTTCCGCGGGCATCATGCCCGTTCTGAACAAAAACCAGATTCTGCGCATCACCAAGTTGTCCGGTTGTGCCATACCCCCTAAGTTCCGCCGCATACTCGACCGCTATGAGAACAACGCGGAAGCGTTAAAAGAGGCCGGCGAAGCCTATGCCATCGAGCAGATCATCGACCTAATGGCCTGGGGCGTCCGCGGCATTCATCTCTATACAATGAACAAACCGGAAACAGCAAAACGGATTATGGGCAACATCGATCACATAAGAAGGCTACAGGGCTAGCGTTCATTTTTTAAGAAATATGTTGCTATTCTAAGTCCATTTGCCAAAATAGTTTACCGGCAAGCTATCTGTGCAAATTTTCCGCTTATGTGTAGATATTGGAAGTCAAAAGTTGTTTTGGAGCCGAATCTGTGCAAAATTTTCGGTTGTAGCAAATTTTCGTCTTGTAATCTGCCCACAAACGAAAAATTTGCTCATTTAACGATGATTTAAAGGCAAATCCAACCAAAAGTTGCATACAATCGAATTTTTTGCACATGGACGCTCTTTCTGGTCGATGCTTGTATTCACTATTCCGCTATGATAAAATTATACATTCGGAGGACGTGCTATGGAGATACGCCAGCTATTGAATAAAAGAATCCTTGTATTCGACGGGGCCATGGGAACCATGCTGCAAAAGTATGGGTTGCCCACAGGGGAAACCCCCGAGCTCTTTAATTTCACCCATCCTGAAATCCTAAAGGATATTCACAGGCAATATTTATCTGCAGGCAGCGACATTATAAGCACAAATACGTTTGGCGCCAACCGGCTCAAGGTGGGAGGTTCCGGATATACCGTTGAACAGATCATCACGGGGGCAGTGAAACTGGCTCGGGAAGCGGCAGATGAATTTGCACAGAAATACGTAGCCCTTTCCCTGGGGCCTGTCGGAAAGCTTATGAAGCCTTCCGGAGATATGGGCTTCGAGGAAGCCTGCGATTTATACCGCGAACAGATTGAGCCCGGCATCAAGGCCGGCGTTGATATGATCCTTATAGAA
>JBAYOC010000176.1:0-3867 GCA_041678465.1 Anaerovoracaceae bacterium
ATGGGGATTCGAGTATAGTAAAGCATAACCACAGAGTAGTTTTTTTCACTTTCAAAATTGGTAACCGGAGCCACTGTAAGCCCCGATTCCGAAGCGGAAGCGCAAATCTCCTCTGTGGTTTTTCCGTTGTTGGGTAGTTTAAGCAGCATGTGAATACCAGAGCTGTTGTTCAAAATATGAACGGTGCTCTCAGCGTATCGGTTGAGGGCTGCAGTTGCCAGCTGGATTTTCTGCGCGTTAAGCTTCCGCTGCTTTCTAAGATTGGTCTGGTAATAGCCGCTGTTCATATAGAGTGCCAGAGTAAGCTGCTCTGCTTTTGAGCATGTCTGGGTGTATCCGCTAAGGGACTCCTGGAACAGTTGATGCAAAGGCAGGGGAAGCACCATGTAGCTGATTTTGACTGATGGAAAAAGGGTGGAGGAAAAGGAGCCCAGATAGACAACCTGCTCTCTGCTGTCAAGGCCCTGAAGTGAGGGAACCGGGCGGCTGTCGTAACGAAGTTCGCTGTTGTAATCGTCTTCGATAATGATGCTCTTATTTTGATAGGCCCAGTCCAGCAGTGCGTACCTCCTCCCTGCAGGCATGACGGAACCTGTAGGAAATTGATTGGAAGGACTTACGTAAACAGTTGAAGGGATATTTGCCGGAAGTCTTTCAATCCGGATTCCGTCCCTGTCTATGGGAACGCGGGTCATTTTGAAATTGCGGTCCCGAAAGATGCTTCGCACAGGAAGATAACCGGGATCCTCAAAGGACACATGATCAATGCCCATTCTCTGCAGGATGATGCAGAGGATGTTAATCAGCTGCTGGGTGCCCGCTGCAATGACTACCTGTTCCCGGTTGCAGCGCACACCTCTCGATTGATAAATGTATCGGGATATTTCGTCCCGGAGGGGAGGTTCTCCCTGGATATCGCCCTCGACGAGAAGCAGAGAAGAATAATCGTTTAAAATCTTATTGGCACATTTCTTCCATTTTGTAAAATCGAAAGAGGCGGGATCCACATAGACTTGATTGTCCGGATTCTTTTCAAAAAAAGGCAATGATAGAGAAGGCCGATCGTCCGAAGGGGAGTTGGAAGGGGTAAAAAGACCCGCTGCGTCTCCTCCCGGGGAAACTGCGCTGACATAATAGCCTGATCTGGATATGCTGTTGATGTAACCTTCTACCAATAACTGGCTGTAGGCTAACTCTACCGTTGTCACGCTGATATTGAGGGATCTGGACAAAGCCCTTAAAGATGGAAGTTTGTCTCCGGGCAGAATGTCCTGATTGACGATTGCATTCCGAATATAACGAAAAAGCTGTAGATACAAGGGTACGGATAGCTCTTCGTTGAGTATTGGTGTTAATGAAATCATGAGGACCTCCCAACTGTTCTTGGTGAACCCGTATAAACTGTAGTCATTTTGATGAAAAACCCACAAAACCAACAGCAAAACTACAATCTGTACTTATGAAAAAAGTAGTAACTGGATGTTTCTATAATCACAGTATAGAGTTATTATAATACTACAAATACTAAATAACAACCACAGGGACAGACCCCATGGCGGCTTTTGCACCCACAGGGACAGACCCCGTGGGTGCAAAAGCCGCCATGGGGTCTGTCCCTGTGGTTGAATGAGGATTATTATGGCCGTATCCGAAAAGACGAACAAAACTATATTGACAGGTGTTATGATCGCTATTGTTGCCGTGGCAACGATGATTATTGCCATTCCCGTTCCCTTTACCAATGGTTACATCCACCTGGGAGACAGCATGATTTTTCTCTCGGTGTTCATACTAGGTTGGCGTTACGGCGCCATTGCTGCAGGTGTAGGGTCAGCCTTGGCAGACCTATTTTTGGGTTTTGTTCACTGGGCGCCCTGGACCCTTTGCATTAAAGGAATCATGGCACTTCTCATGGGCCTTATGATCGAGAAAGCAGTAAAGAGCCGCAGAAATACCGCTGTTGCCCTTGTGGCTACCGCCGTGTTTTGGCTGGTTTTCCACTTTACAGTAGATCGGATTATTCGCTTCGAGGCGATGCATAACCCGGCAGATCTGCTGAGCGATGAAATTCCGGATGTAACTGCACTTGGAGATTTCCTCAATTCAATACAGAGCCAGCTCATGTTAGTGGCCCTGCTGATTCCCGTTTTTCTTATTTTCATCGCTTTGGTGTTGAAAAAGAAAGAGCACTACAGCATCCCCATGTCCGCGATCCTGGGCATGACGCTGGCCGGGCTCTGGATGGTGTTTGGATATTATATAGCCGGCGGCATTCTGTACGGCAATTTCGCCGTCTCCGCATTCAGCATTCCTATGAACATGATCCAGTTCATCATTGGTTTTCTGGTGGCATCCCTGATAACAGCTGCCTTGTCAAAGACTCCGGCAACCAAATATTTCTCCTTGGGTATACAGAGGAAATCCTAACTACAGGATTGCTTCCTTGATCAGATATTCCGCTGCGCGGCTTTCCTCTTTGAACAGTAGGGACACCGGCTTGGATAGCAGACCTTCCGATGCTCCGGAGTTGTTTTTTAAGTGATCTGCGAGCACCAGTGTCATGGATTTTTGGTTTATTTTTTTAACGACAGAAAACAGGAGGTCCTTGTCGAGCTTCTGTTTCTTTATCTGCTTTTGGAAATTGAGAACCTGGGTCTCCGTTTCCTTTTGATATGACAGCACGGCTTCTGAAAGCTTACTGTGGAAGGTTCGTTTGGTATATAGGGTCTGTGGGTCCATTTCAAAAATGCGGGCTGTGGCCTCCGCTGATTTCAATGCCCGTTTGTTTAGCTCCCCTTTTGCAAAAGCATAATATTCCCCATCGTAAAAACCAAAGGCCTTCAGCGTATCCAGGTAACCCAGTCGAATATTTTTTGTGGAGTTCTTCCCGTCGAAAGTCAAGATATCGCCTAAATCCCACTTGCAGCGGAGCAGTATCAAATGTTGCGCCTTCTTTAAGGGCTCTTTCTGTACTAGTCCGTTGGTCTCCAGATCTACAGCGATTACATGGGTAGCCCCTCTCTTCAGTGCCATGCCAACGGGCAAATTGTCCAGATATCCGCCATCTACATATTTGGTGTTGTTGATGTCCGCGACCTTTAGGGCCGGGAAAAGAGAACAGCTGGCTACAATGAAATCCACCAGCTTACCTCGGGGTATGTCCTCAACAAAGAGGTGGCGCAGGGCAAGGGGAAGCTCTACCGTTGCGAGGCCGTAATCCATCCTGCTGTTTCTTACTTTATTTTCGTTGACATAACGGTTCAACAGATCTTTTAGCGGGCTGTTCCTCCTGGGAAATCCCGTATCCACGACCATATCCGTTTGAATTTCTCTCCACAAGCTGATAGCAAGGTCGAAGCTATTTTGCGCAACAACGGCACCGTTAATGGCGCCCACAGAGGCACCGGTGACGATGTCAATCTGTATGTCCATCTCTCTCAACGCCTGCCAGACGCCGATCTCGTATGCACCCCGTGCACCGCCTCCACCTAAGACAAGAGCGGTCTTTTTCTCCTTTTCCATGGAAAGCCTCCTGTATGCTTTGCAAATGTTGGTACAGACTAATTTGATTATAACCAGTATGGGCAAATATGCAAGATGCCACTCTGTCAGCAGAAAATCAGCCGGTACTGCCCCAATTTTTTGTCGGCACCCCTAAATGTGCAAAATTTCAAGTAATACGTTAGTAGTCGGGATAAAATGAAGATATTTGTGCAGAATTTCAAGTAATACGACAAAATATGTAAATAAATAACAATTTATTTAGTACTACTTGAAATTTTGAGCAGAAGCGGTTGATAATTTCCATTTTTTTGTGTACAAGTTGAAATTTTGCACATTACGCTGGCGTTTGCCCTTTTCAGGGGG
>JBAYOC010000177.1:0-3798 GCA_041678465.1 Anaerovoracaceae bacterium
GATCTCTGATAGTGATCAAGATAAAGCAAATTGCCCTTCCAGTCCACAGAAGCAGAGATTGCCGATTTGTTATCCTCCCCACTCCAGTTCAGGTTCCAAACGATACCTGATCCCCAATCTGTCTCCTGCTCATAAGTATAATATGAGAATTCCTTGTAGTCTTCAGGGATAGCAACTACTTTTTTAACAGACAGAATCGCTTGTTCCAGCCCCTTTCCATCCTCCTCACCCGCATAAGAAGGGATAGCCATGGTTATCCCCAGGCAGGCTACTAAAGCCAGACACAATATTTTTTTCATATCTTTTTCCTTTCCGCACAAGGGCCACCGGCCATATGCACTTTATGCAACTTAAAGTATGACGAGAAAAATCAAGAAAAGTTCCAAGAGTTTGGCCAGAAAATAAAACATCTATGGAGTTCAAATAACCCCATAGATGGTGGTGAGTAAGTCTATAAGCCGGGTTCTGTATTGGACGATCATCTATCTAGGCCTGCTGTCGCCAACAGGCTCATGCGACCTACCTCTCGGGAAGCGACGGGCTGCCGCCTTTCAGGAACTGTGCCTATTGGCAATTTCCTCCCTATCTTGGTCTTGCTCCGGGTGGGGTTTACACGGCCGGTATGTTACCATACCGCCGGTGAGCTCTTACCTCACCATTTCAACCTTACCTCGGCCTAAGCCGGTGGGCGGTGTGTTTCTGTTGCACTTTCCCTAAAGTCACCTTCGCCAGACGTTATCTGGCACCCTTGCCCTATGGAGCCCGGACTTTCCTCATGCATCGGGTTCCCCCGGTACATGCGATCGTCTGACTTACTCACATTGTAAATTATAACATAAGCTTCGATCTTTGGCGACTCTGTCGAAATGTAGCTTATGTTGAAATAACCTAATCCGTTAGCAAACTTCGTTTGCGGTTATTATAGCATAGAATCAAAGGGATTCACAATAGCATTAGATTCCAGAATTTCCACTTGATCTCCTACTGCTTTTTTTAACTTTCCCGCAAAATTTTGCGTGAATATATATTCAGTGCCATAATGGCCGGCGTCTATGATATTCAGACCCATTTCTCTTGCTTTTTGTGCCTGGTGATGCTTCACATCTCCGGTTATAAACAGATCGCAGCCGTTTTCAATCGCTGCGTCAATGGAGTCTCCTCCCGCTCCGGTACATATGCCCACGGTACGAACCGACGCATCGGGATTACCCACAACTTTGGGGGACTCCTTCAGATCCAGCACCGATTCAACTAAGGAAGCTGCATCTTTCAGCGTCATGGGCTTAGCGAAGCTTCCCATACGGCCTACGATTTCCTTATCTCCTAATGGTGTCCAGACTTTTAATCTGCGGACTTTTTGAAGATCTAAAAGATCAGCCAGATAGTCGTTGTTCCCTCCGAAGACGGAGTCAAAAGAGGTATGGGCGGCATAGACGGTAATGCCGTGGCGAATCAACTTAATGAGGTAGTTTCCTGTCAGTGTTCCGGCGTCGACCACATCGATTTTTTTCATGAGCAGGGGGTGATGGGTAACCAGAAAATCGGCTTTGCGCTTTACTGCTTCTTCAATGACCGCATTGGTGATTTCCAATGTGACCATGATGCGCTTTACCTGTTTGTTTTGCATGTTTATCTGAAAGCCGCCATTATCCCACTCTTCTTCCAGCTCCCGTGGTGCAATAATCCGAAGCTGGTCCAGTAGGTCATCGATTTTGATCGCCATTACTTGCCTCCTATTTACAACGTTTGGATAATTAATTGTCTTTCCAGTTCTCTAAGTTTTTGTAGCCTTTCCTTCTTTTTTTTAAGTTTGCGGAGGCTGGACTCAGATCCCTTTTCACATATATCTGCTATAATATTTTCTTCAACTTTTATTCTACACTCTAACAATTCTTTGAGCAAGGGATCTTTGCTTGAAAAGAGCAAAGGACTGACCTCGAACTCCAGATCAGATAACATTTTTTCATACGACTCATCGTTCTTTGATCGTTCTTCATAACGGGATGCATCCACTACTAAAATTTCACATATGTATTTACCTTCTCTTACAAGGCGCTCTTCGCTGATGGTGTAGCCGTTATGATACAGCCAGATCCTGAGTTTGTCCCGGCCGTTACGAGGTTGTAATATGAACTTGCGATAGCTCCTGGTTTTCGCCTGATCCGCAGCCAGTATTTCTGTCATCATCACTCCTCCCATGCCTGCAATAATGACCGTATCCACTTCGCCCTTCTCCAGTGGTTCCAGACCACCGCCAAGGCGGAGATCCGCTTCTATATCCGGTGCGTGGGCAAGCAAATTGGATTTGGCCTTTTCTAAGGGACCTCTTTTGATATCCGTAAGCACCACCTTGGGACTTATGTTTCGTTGCAGCAGAAAAATAGGCAGCAGACCATGGTCTGTGCCTATATCGGCTACGGTTTCCCCTTGAAAAACATACCCTGCGATTGCAGCCAGTCTTTCTGAAAGTTCCACGATGAATATCTCCTTATCTTCCCTATGCTTCCTACTCTAAATAGTCCTTGAGCTTCTTACTTCTACTTGGATGGCGGAGTTTTCTGAGGGCCTTAGCTTCAATCTGGCGAATTCTTTCCCGGGTCACGTCAAAGCGTTTGCCGACTTCCTCCAAAGTTCTGGCTCTTCCATCATCCAGCCCAAAGCGCAACCTAAGCACTTTTTGCTCTCTTTCTGTCAAGGTGTCCAGCACCTCTACCAGCTGTTCTTTCAGCATGGAAAAGGCTGCCGCATCGGCAGGCGCCGGGACATCGTCATCGGGAATAAAATCACCTAGGTGACTATCTTCTTCCTCCCCGATGGGAGTCTCCAAAGATACAGGTTCCTGGGCAATTTTCAATATTTCCCGAACCTTTTCCTCGGAAATATCCATTTCCAAAGCTATCTCTTCCGGGGTCGGTTCTCTGCCGTATTCCTGGAGAAGCTGTCTGGAAATCCTTATCAGCTTATTGATCGTTTCTACCATATGCACCGGGATCCTAATGGTTCTCGCCTGATCCGCTATGGACCTTGTGATCGCCTGTCTGATCCACCAGGTAGCATATGTACTGAATTTAAAACCTTTTCTCCAGTCAAATTTATCTACCGCTTTGATCAGTCCCAAGTTGCCTTCTTGAATCAGATCCAGGAAGAGCATTCCTCGGCCAACATATCGTTTTGCAATGCTCACTACCAGCCTGAGATTGGCCTCACAGAGTTTTTGCTTCGCTTCCTCATCCCCCGCCTCCATCCGTGTTGCCAGATCTATCTCTTCTTCTGCCGTCAGCAATGGCACTTTTCCGATTTCCTTCAGATACATCCGGACCGGGTCATCGACTACAATGCCCTTTGAAATGGTAGCTTCCAAATCTGCTTCTTCAGCTGTTTCTGCCTCCGGCTCCTCTTCCTGCTCTATGGCTATGATCTCTAAGTCATCGGGGTCTGTCTCTGAGACAATTTCGATTCCCATGGAAATCAAAGCATCATAGAGGTCATCCATCTGATTTTTATCCATTTCTACGTTTTCCAGATGGGTCGAAATCTCCTGATAAGTGATAGCCCCCTTATTCTTCGCTGTCTCCATCAACTCATTGACGAATTCGAACCTCTTGTCATCCGGTTGTTCCATATCATAGCTCATTGCGTGTTCCCTTGTACCTTTCCTTTTGTATCTCCATCAATTCTTTGCTCAGTTTCAATACTTTATCACTATCCTTTTCATCATCTAATATAGAGAGAACTTTAATCAGTTCTTCTTCACGTTTTAAGTTTGCCGCAGTGCGGATGTGCTCGATGCACTCTACA
>JBAYOC010000178.1:0-3792 GCA_041678465.1 Anaerovoracaceae bacterium
CGATGATACCGTTTGGACCTGCAATGATTCCTTTTGCTTTTTCCTCTTCAGTATGAGGTGCGTGGTCTGTTGCTATCGCATCAATCGTACCGTCTTTAATCCCTCTGATGATTTCGTCCAAGTCCTCTTGTGTCCTCAAGGGAGGGCTCATTTTAGCATTGGACCCCTCCTTCAGCACCGCAGATTCCGTTAAGGAAAAATGGTGCGGTGTTACTTCACAGGTTACTCTTACGCCTCTTTTTTTTGCCTCACGTATCAATCTGACGCTTTCTTTGGTGGAAAGATGTTGTATATGCATGTGACCGCCCGTTCTTTCCGCGAGGTAAAGGTTTCTTAATACGATTAAATCTTCTGCGATGCCCGGCACTCCTATGCAGTCCAACTGTAAGGAAACTTCACCCTGGTTAATCGATCTGTCGTTCATGAAATTCATGTCTTCACAATGCTCAACAACGGGTACCCCCAGTTCTCTTGCCAATAAGAGGCCTTCATACACAAGGCGCCCGCTTTGTACTGTGGATCCATCATCGGTAAAGCCCAGTGCGCCCTCTTTGTGCAAAGCGGCGAATTCCGTCAGTTCTTTCCCTTCCATTGCTTTTGTTGTGCTGGCGAGGGCATAAACACGACAATCTGCTTTTTGAGCTAATCGCCTAAATTCTCTGAAGGCCTCTGGATTATCTAAAACAGGCTTGGTATTGGCCATGCACACTACAGCTGTAAAACCTCCTGCCACCGCTGCCTTTGCTCCTGTGGCTATTGTCTCTTTATACTCAAAGCCTGGTTCCCTAAAATGCACATGTATATCTATGAAGCCCGGCGTAACCGTCAGGCCCTTTGCATCTATTGTTACTGCTTCGGGACATTCCAGCTCTTCCCCCACGCCTTCGATAACCCCATGGGCAATGAGAACATCTCGCATTCCATCTATCCCGTTTAAAGGATCAATGACTCTTCCGTTCTTTATTAATATCTTATCCATTGTCCCTCCTTGCTTTTACAGTCTCTTTGAAAGGCTTCAAACAGAGAGAACCTTTATAGCTTCTTTCAGAACCTCTGCCCCTGCATATATATCGCGGAAATCTGTGAATTCATCCTTATTGTGACTTATGCCCCCCTCGCTGGGGACAAATAATAGTCCTGTGGGAATTATGGGTGCTAAATTCATACAATCGTGACCCGCCCCGCTATACATCCTTTTATAGGGTATGTTCTTTTCTTGGCAAATGGTTTCTATTGTATTTGAAATTTCTAAATCCAGGTCTACAGGACTTTCACTTGATAATGAGTGAAAAACTGACCGAATATTTCTTTTTATGGCTATAACTGAGGATGATTTCTTAATCGCTTCATATGCCCTGCCGATGCTTTCTTTCATTACTCCCCGAACGTCTATGAGCAGTTCCACATATCCCGGCACTACATTCATAGCACCCGGGCGCACGATACACTGACCTACGGTTGTAACGGTTTGATAATCTCTTTCCTTATTTCCCGCATCCTCTACAGCCAAAACAATCTCTGCCGCCGCAGCCAGCGCATCCCGCCTCTCGCCCATCGGGCATGCACCGGAATGAGCCTCCACTCCGAATAGCTCAAGGCGAGCCCTTGTGGGGGCAGCTATCTTCTCAACGATTCCCATTTGAAGGTTTTCTTTTTCCAATATAACGTTCTGCTCAATATGTAGCTCTAAAAAAGCCTTATAGTCTTCAGCGTCAAGCCTCGGTAGATCATCAGGATCATAGCCCAATTCCTTTAGTGCCCGGTAGATGGAAGTACCCTGGTTGTCTATCGCATTTTTTAGAGACACTACGTCAAGTTTGCCCGTAAGGATTTTACTTCCAATGGTAGCTATGTTGAACCTGCTGGATTCCTCCCCTGCAAAAGCTACTACTTCTATCGGATGTCTGTTAGGAAAATCCTCATTCTCCAATTGACGCATACACTCAAATCCAAGCAATACCCCTAAAGCGCCGTCATATGCACCTCCTTGGGGAACAGTATCCAAGTGGGAACCCACGAGCACAGCAGGCAGATAGGGATCCAATCCTTCTTTTCTGATCCAAAGGTTTCCCGCCTGATCCTTTCGAACCTTAAACCCCAGGTCTTCTGACAGCTTTATCAAAGCGAGTCTGGCTTCTTCTTCTTCTCTTGAATAAGCCAGCCTCGTGATACCGCCGCCTTTTTGAAGGCCGATTTTGCTGAAATCTCCAAATAATTTCTCAAAACGATTCTCTGTATCCCTGACCATCATATTTTTACCCTCTACCTATAAGCTAAGTTAGGAAGGAATAGAGAAATTTCAGGAATATAGGTAATTAACAATAGCGCAATAATATTAACGAATACATAGACCATTATAGCCGGTACCAATTTCGCCATCTTCACCCCTGTTATTCCCGTTGCGACAAACAGGTTCAATCCGAAGGGAGGTGTAAAGTTACCGATTGACAAGTTTGCAACCATGACGACTCCCAGATGAACGGGATCAATTCCAAGATTTACAGCGATGGGATAGAAGAGCGGGCCAAGGATAATGATTGCTGCAATCCCTTCCATGAACATGCCGACAATAATCAAAATAACGTTGATGAGTACCAGGAAGACCCAAGCAGAATCAATATTATCCAAAAGAGAAGCCGATAGGGTTTGTGGTACCCTTGCCACGGTCAAGAACCAGCCAAAGGCCTGGGCTGCCGCAACCAGTACAAGAACCTGAGCACAAGTGACCGCAGAATCCTTTGATACCTCAATCAGCTTCTTAAAACTTAATTCCTTGTACACGAACATACCTACAAAGATGGCATAAACGGCAGAAACTCCTGCTGCTTCTGTAGGTGTCATGACCCCCAGGTAGATTCCCCCTAAAATAATAACAGGAACCATTAACGACCAGGCCGCATCTCTCGTGGCAATTAATACTTCCCGCATCGAGGATTTGCCATCCACCGGCAGCTTATGCCTCTTTGCATATATATAAATGTAGACAATGGTTGCAAGCCCATATATTAATCCGGCACCTATTCCTGCCATGAAAAGTTCCCCTACAGAAACCCCTGTAGCAGTTGCATAAATTATCATAGTAATGCTCGGTGGAATCAGCAAGGCCACGGAGCCTGAACTGGTGATCAAGCCGAGAGAAAACCCCTCCGGGTATTTTTGACGAACTAATTCCGGGTAAAGAACCTTACCCATGGCAATAACCGTAGCCGGGCTGGATCCGGACAACGCTCCAAAGACCATACAGGATACTTCTGTAGTATAGGCCAAACCACCGCTTACACGCCCCACTATAGATCTAGTGAATTTGAGAATCCTGTCAGAAAGTCCTCCTACAACCATTACATTGGCGGCAAATATAAAAAATGGCATGGACATTAGTGCAAATTTATCTACACCTGCGAATGATTTTTGTATCATGATCATTGGTGACATATCTGTAAAAATCATCATAACAACGAGGATCGCAAGGTTCAGAGCCACAAAGATCGGAACACCGAACAGGAGCAGTGAAATCAACAAGACAGCTATTGTAATGACCATATTACATCACCCCGCTTATATCTAAATTCTTATCCAATGGATCATTGCTTACTTCATGTTTACCTTTCAGGATTTTTATGAGAATTTCCAGATTTCGTATCGTCATCAGGGTAAATCCTATGGGAAGTGCCAAGTATGGTATCCACATTGGCATTGAAAGAGCAGGCGTTACTTGCCCGCTGTTTTGAATAAACTCAACTAATTTAATTCCGTAAAATGCCATAGCGGTGGTAAAAGCAGCACAGATAAGAG
>JBAYOC010000179.1:0-3754 GCA_041678465.1 Anaerovoracaceae bacterium
AAGATCAACGCCCCTTGCGGGCAGACCTTCACACACATGGGATCGCCGTTACAGGTATCGCATATGTAAGACTTTTCTTCTCTGAGTCGAACAACTTTTCTCGGGCACTTAGCGGCACACGTACCGCAACCAATGCACACATCGTGATCTACTAAAATCTTATCATCCATAGAAATGGCACCGGTTGGACAGTTTTTAAAGCAGATTCCGCATAGATTGCAATAGGAATCTTTGTACTTTAAATCGCCGCCCTTGTCGTAATAGGTTTCGATAAAAACCCGTGCCTTGGAAGGTACAAAGGCGCCCTCGTGTGTTGCGGAGCAAACTTGGCCGCACAGCTGACAGCCTATGCACTTTTGCTTTGTAAACCTCAATCTTTTCACGTTGCCCATACACCCTTTCTTTTATAATTTAATCAAAAAAGCAAAGTAGAGCATGTGTAACACGTATCTCTCCTTTGCACAATGGCAGGCTGAAAAATCACTTCTCCAACCCTGTCGTTTCCGCCGGCAAGCATCCTCCGCTTGTCATGGGGAAATCGGAGTTATCATAATATTTTGCTTTTTAATTGTAATAACAATATACTATGCCTATTCCCAATTGTCAAAGCCTTATTTCCGTGATAAAGCCTCTTGATTTTCCCATTTTTTACGGTTATAATTGAAGTGACAATTTAATAACAACTTCCGAGTCGCAATGTCCTAAAGCTAAGCCATGGACGGCGACCGATGGGTATACGGAGAAATCTGTATGCCTCCCGCATTTGGAAAGGAAAGTCAATCAGAGGTAGTATAGCCCTTTCTTTTTGTGGAAAGGGCTTTTTTGTATCTACATATATTAGCTCACCCAATTTGGAAACAAATTGTTGGTGAACTTATGCAAGGGAATCACAAATCTTTGATTTGTAGATTACTACTGCAAAGAGTTAGAACAAATGAGGAGGAAAAAATGTACAAAAGTAAGAGAGTGTTAGCACTATTTGTTGCCATGTTGATGGTCCTGGCTGCACTGGCAGGCTGTGCACAGGAAGGTCAAGCCCCCGAGACCACCCCCGATCAGCCGGAAGGGCCTGCTGAGATGCAAGGGACACTGATGCTGGCCACAACAACCAGTACGCAGGATAGCGGACTTCTAGACGTTCTTCTCCCTGAATTTACTTACGAGACAGGCTGGGAAGTGGATGTGGTAGCTGTGGGATCCGGTGCTGCCATGACAATGGGTGAAAACGGAGAAGCCGATGTACTGTTGGTTCACTCCCCGGCAGCGGAAAGAGACTTCGTTGCAGCGGGACACGGACCGGAGCGCTACGATGTAATGTACAATGATTATGTAATCATCGGTCCTACAGATGACCCCGCGGGATTGGCAACAGATGCCTCAGCAGATGCGGTAGCAGCTTTTACTATCCTGTCCGAAACACAAGCTCCCTTCGTATCCAGAGGAGATGAATCCGGAACCCATAAAAAGGAATTGACTCTCTGGACCAAAGCCGGTATCGAACCAGCCGGTAATTGGTATGTTGAAGCCGGCCAAGGAATGGGTGCCGTAATAACAATGGCCAACGACATGCTGGCCTATACCCTGTCGGATAGAGCTACCTGGCTGAACTATTCTGCAGATACGGACATGACCATCGTCACCGAGGGTGACAGCAATATGTTCAATCAGTACGGCGTCATCGTCGTAGATCCTTCCAAGAACGACCAGATCAATGCAGGCGGAGCCCTAGATTTTCAAAGCTGGATTATGGGTGAAAAGGCCCAGGGGCTAATTGCTGAGTATGGCGTGGCTGAATTCGGTGCACCTTTATTTACTCCCAATGCAACCGGTGAGCCTACAGTAGATTAGTATTTCAAGAAAGGGAGTTGTATTTGGTGTTAGGGACCTAATACAACTCCCTTGGTATTATCTTAATACCGTGATAAAATCTAAGTAGCTGCGGAAGCAAGGGGACGGTTCTTTTGCTTCCTCAAACATTGTTATTAAGGAAGCAAAAGAACCGTCCCCTTGCTTCCGAAACGGAAAGAGTAAGACATGCAGGAAATAGCAAGAGGACTACAAGAAGCAATAAGGATGCTCTTATCCTTCGATTTGGAGATCTACGAAATCGTAGGCCTCTCATTACGCATCTCACTATCTTCCGTAATCATCTCCACCTGCATAGGCGTTCCCATAGGGGTTCTTCTCGGTTTGTACAATTTCCCGGGGAAACGCGCTTTGATACGGGTGATCTATACATTGATGAGCCTGCCGCCGGTCATTGCCGGACTGGTGGTCTTTCTTTTTATTATGCGGAAAGGGCCATTGGGTTTTATGGGGCTCAGCTTTACGCCGACAGCCATGGTTATCGCGCAGATTTGCCTGGTGACGCCCATCATTACCGGACTGACCTATAACATCGTAAAGGAAAAGGCCGACAGAGTGCGCCGGCTGGCCCTGACATTGGGGGCCGGGAGAAGGGAGTCCGTCAAGCTTTTGATATACGAACTTCGTGTGGGAATCCTGGCAGCTATCGTCACCGGCTTTGGGCGGGCTATTTCTGAAGTGGGTGCAGTCATGCTGGTAGGCGGAAATATAGTGGGAAAGACCCGGGTTATGACCACCTATATTGCACAGCTTCAGCGCATGGGTAATTACGATCGAGCCATTGCGGTAGGTCTTGTATTACTGCTCATCGCCTTTGCTGTCAATGCCGTACTCTACAACATACAGGAGAAAAACGCTTAACTAGGATATTTGGGAAAAATTATGGAAATTAGAATTGAGAAAGTCAAAAAAATATATGGCAATCGCACAGTATTGGACATTGAAGAGCTGTTTGTGAAGGAAGGGTCCCTTTTAGGCGTCATAGGCCCTAACGGCGCAGGCAAAAGCACCTTGCTTAACATCATTGCAGGCATAGAGCGGCAGACAGAGGGAAGACTCTATTACGGAGAGAAAAGGTCTGAGACCATCCCTTATCGAGAGATCACCATGGTCTTTCAATCCCCCTATCTGTTGCATACCACGGCGGAAAAGAACATCAGCTATCCATTAAAACTGAGAGGATGGCAGGATGATGCTATAAATAGACGGGTGGAGGAGCTGACAGAGGAGCTGGGACTTGTACGGCTCAGAAAGCAAAAAGCATGGACCCTGTCGGCAGGAGAGATGCAAAAGGTAGCTCTGGCAAGAGCACTGTCCTTCCGGCCAAAGCTGTTGCTGCTGGACGAGCCTACGGCAAATATCGATCCCGCCACCACAGGGGAGTTGGAACGAATGATGAAAAAGATCAACGAAGAAGAAGGTACTACCATCATCATTATTACGCACAATCTCAGTCAGGCAAAGAGGCTCTGTCAAAATACCGCGCTGCTCCACAAGGGAAAGCTGGTGGAAGCCGGTCCCGCTTCCGTATTATTAAAGGAGCCTCAAAATCCGTTAACAAAGGCATTTATCAATGGAGAGTTATTAATATGAAGTTATTGCAGGTAGATTCAATCCAATCCGTGGAGGGAAAGTTCGCAAAATATTTTGCTTCTATGGAAAAAAAGCAAGAGGAAGTAGGGCTTCGCCAAGTCTGCGGGCGTTACTTGGCTGAAGACATCTTTGCGGACATGGACGCGCCCTCCTTCCGGCGTTCCGTGGTGGATGGCTATGCCGTGCGGGCAGCGGATACCTTTGGCGTAAGCGAAAGCATGCCGGTTTTTTTGGAATCCCTTGGATCTATTCAAATGGGACAAGCTTCAACACTTTTCATAGGCCCCGGCCAAAC
>JBAYOC010000180.1:0-3751 GCA_041678465.1 Anaerovoracaceae bacterium
ATCTGCTGCCCTTTGCGATTACGAACCTCAAACTCTTTCGGCAAAAGAAAAGACTGCAACTGTTGATGAAGAGCAGTTGACAGCCATTGCCGGTCTCCTCAATCAGAGCAAGCGTCCCGTTATGCTCTACGGAGGTGGAGTTGTGGCATCAAACGCAGCTGCCTCCGTTATGCAGTTGATTAAAAAAGCAAAAATTCCAAGCTGCCACACAATTATGGGAACTGGTGTACTGCCTTATGGAGATCCTTACAATTTGGGCATTATCGGCATGCATGGAAGTGTTTCCGCATCCAAAGCCGTTCAAAAAGCCGATGTCCTCTTAGCAGTCGGCGCACGCTTTTCCGATCGTGTGGCCACCAATGCAGATAAATTTGCCAGAGGTGCTAAGATCATCCACATCGATATCGATCCCGCAGAAATTAACAAAAATGTGCCCATTCATTACAGCCTTATTGGCGATGTAAAGGCAGTCTTTGAAAGGCTGCTTCCTATCATCGAGGAAAAGCAAGACGAGAGCTGGATCGAGGAAATTCATAACTTCCGGTCCGAAAACGAATACAGACCCAACGAAAACTGCAAGGAACTGAAACCCCATCGTATCATCCGGGATATCTACGATATCTTTGGAAAAGACGTTGTAATGGCCACAGACGTAGGCCAGCACCAGATGTGGGCAGCCCAGTATTCACGAGCAGAAGAACCACGTAATTTCCTTACTTCCGGCGGACTGGGAACCATGGGATACGGTTATGGAGCTGCCATCGGCGCCGCCTGCGGTCGACCGGAAACAAAGGTGGTCCACGTTACAGGTGACGGGAGCTTTCATATGAACTTAAACGAGCTCTGCACCTCTGTAAGCAATCATCTTCCTATCACAACAGTCCTTTTCAACAACAACGCTTTGGGTATGGTGTATCAGTGGCAAAAGTCCTTCTACTGCGGCCGCTTCTCCTACACGAAGCCCAACCGGAAAACAGACTTTGTCCTTTTGGCAGAGGCCTTTGGTGCCAGAGGAGTACGGTGCGAAAACCACAAAGAGCTTCGGAATGCGCTAAAAGAAGCGGCCAACTATGACGGTCCTACTGTAATCGAATGCATCCTCAGCGCCGAGGAACGAGTCCTGCCCATGATACCTGCCGGCCTCACTGTTGATGAAATCATCCTGGAATAGAGGGAGGAAGTTACTATGAAGAAACATATATTGTCTATTATCGTTGAAAACAACGCAGGCGTCCTGGCCAGAGTCTCCAGCCTATTCGGACGACGGGGCTACAATATTGACTCTCTTACGGTGTCCGAAACCAATAACCCGGGCACCTCTAACATCACCTTGACGGTGACAGGAGACGAACGAATTTTGGAGCAAATCATCAAGCAGCTCGACAAGCTGTTGGAAGTGATTTCGGTGAAGCATCTTGCCGATATCACTGCCCTCAGCCGGGAATTGCTATTGATTAAGATACAAATTGATGCTGTCTCCCGCGCCGAACTCCGTGAAATTTCCCAAATATATGAGGCATCCATAGTGGACCTAACACCTAGGTCCATGATGATTGAACTTACGGGAACCACTCAGAAGATCGATGCCTTTCTGCTGAATCTGCAGAGTTATCCCATCCTGGAAATGTGCCGTACCGGCGTGACCGCTCTGGAGCGGGACAGCGCTGTTAAATAAACTGCTTATTAAAACACGGAGGTAATAGAAATGGTAAAAATGTATTATGACAAAGACTGTAACTTGGAATTGTTAAAAGGTAAGACCGTCGCTATCATCGGCTATGGAAGCCAGGGTCATGCTCACGCCCTTAACCTGCAGGAAAGCGGAGTGAGTGTAGTAGTAGGTTTAAGAAAAGAATCTTCCAGCTGGGCAAAGGCAGAGGAAGCCGGTTTGAAAGTTATGGAAGTAGAAGAAGCTTCAAAAGCCGGAGATTTGGTTATGATGCTGGTTCCCGACGAAAAGGCCGCGGATCTCTACAAAAATCAAATTGAGCCCAATCTTAATGCCGGAAACGTTCTCATGTTCGCTCATGGTTTTAACATCCATTACAATCAGATAACCCCCCCGGCGGACTGTGACGTGATCATGGTAGCACCTAAGGGTCCCGGTCATACCGTCCGCAGTCAGTACCAGGAAGGCAAAGGGGTTCCCTCTTTGATCGCTGTATACCAGGATGCTTCCGGCAAAGCCAAGGACTATGCTCTCGCTTATGCCAGCGGCATCGGGGCCGGTCGTGCAGGCATTCTGGAAACAACCTTCAAGGCTGAAACGGAAACAGACCTATTTGGTGAGCAGGCTGTGCTCTGCGGTGGCGTAACGGAGTTGATGAAGGCGGGTTTTGACACATTGGTTGAAGCTGGTTATGAACCAGAGATGGCATATTTTGAGTGCGTGCATGAGATGAAGCTCATCATCGACATGGTTAATAACGGTGGATTATCTCTCATGAGATATTCCATTTCTGATACGGCTGAATACGGTGACTACGAGACCGGCCGTAGAATCATCACGGAAGATACCAGAAAAGAAATGAAAAATGTTTTGAGAGAGATCCAGGATGGAACCTTCGCATCCAAATGGATTGCAGAGAACAATGCAGGAAGAAGAGCCCATTTCCTGGCTTGCCGCCGTATGGAAGCAGCACATCCCGTGGAAATCGTTGGCGCACAGCTGCGCAAGATGATGAGCTGGCTGAAGAAATAGGTGAAAAGCATGGATTTAAGAAGTCAACAAGTAACTCAGGGTGTAGAGCGGGCGCCTCATCGTTCCCTCTTCTATGCCATGGGATATACAAAGGAAGAGCTGGATAGGCCTCTCATCGGC
Organism: Anaerovoracaceae bacterium; assembly: GCA_041678465.1. Classification (GTDB taxonomy): domain Bacteria; phylum Bacillota; class Clostridia; order Peptostreptococcales; family Anaerovoracaceae; genus UBA1426. Next base: position 2,822 of record JBAYOC010000180.1, read on the forward strand.
GTGGTTTCTGCCCACAGCGAGATAGTGCCCGGCCACAGCCATTTGGACAAGATCGCAGAAGCGGTAAAAACAGGAGTTCGCATGGCGGGGGGCACCCCTATACTCATTCCGTCCATCGGTGTCTGCGACGGCATCGCCATGGGACATATAGGAATGAAATATTCCCTGCCCAGCAGGGAGCTCATAGCTGACAGTGTTGAAACCATGGCCCTTGCCCATTGTTTGGATGGTCTGGTCCTGGTTCCCAACTGCGATAAGATTATCCCCGGTATGGTCATGGCAGCAGCCCGGCTCAACCTGCCGGCTCTGGTCTGCAGCGGCGGACCCATGCTTGCCGGATCCCACAACGAGGGCGAAATCAGCCTTTCCACCATGTTTGAAGCTGTGGGAGCGCGAAAGGCCGGACTGATGGATGACGAAGAGCTTACTTATATGGAAAACCAGGCCTGCCCCGGCTGCGGCTCCTGCTCCGGCATGTTCACGGCCAACTCCATGAACTGCCTTTGCGAAGCCATCGGTATCGCCCTGCCCGGGAACGGAACCATTCCCGCCGTACATGCAGGCCGTCTGCAACTGGCAAAGCACGCCGGCATGAAGATTATGGATCTTGTCAACAAAGACATTAAGGCCCGTGACATCCTCACCAAAGCGGCTGTCCGCAACGCGCTGGCTGTGGATATGGCTTTAGGCTGCAGCACCAACAGCGTTCTGCACCTGCTGGCCATAGCAACGGAAGCCGGAATCGATTTGGATCTCGAGCTTATCAACGAGGTCAGTTCCAAAACGCCTAATCTCTGTCACCTGGCCCCTGCCGGCAATACCCACATCCAGGATCTGGATGCTGCGGGAGGGGTTCCTGCGGTCATGGCACAGCTGGCGGAAGGCGGTTACATCGACACTTCCCTCATCACAGCCACGGGGGAAACTGTA
>JBAYOC010000181.1:0-3750 GCA_041678465.1 Anaerovoracaceae bacterium
AAGGGGCTACAGTTGATTGCAGAGCTGATCGTAAGCGGCATCTATGGTCTCACCACAAAAACCATGGGGGAGAAAAATGCTAAGTTTGCACCCTATATGGGGACGCTTATTATCTTCCTGACCATAGGCAGTTCTGCGGGGCTGTTTGGACTGCGTCCCATGACTGCGGATATAAATGTTGCATTTGCCTTGTCTATAGTAACATTTTTCATACTCCAGATTTCTTCTATTAAAAACAGGGGATTTGGAGGACACCTGAAGCACTATGGACAACCTTACCCCTTTATGTATCCAATCAAGATCATTGAGGACGTAGCGTTGCCGATCTCTCTCGCCTTCCGTCTATTTGGCAATATCACCGGAGGCATGATTGTTATGGCCCTTGCCTTTCAGGGATTAGGTGTAATATCGGAAACGCTTGGGAGCGGCATACCATTTCTGCAGTTCTTGATTCCTCTGCCCTTGAACCTATTTTTTGATGTATTTGAACCGGTATTACAATCATTTATTTTTACAATGTTAACAATGGCATTCGTCTCAATGGCTACTCTAAGCCATGACGACCATTAAAATATAAAAGCATAAGAGTGGAGCTTTCACTCAAAGCAACTATAATCACTAGGAGGGTTATCATGAGCTTAATTACACCGGAAGCATTTGTATTAGGATTGTCGGCCATCGGAGCGGCACTTACCATGCTTGCAGCAATTGGAATCGGAATTGGACAAGGTTTAGTAGGTATGAAGGGTGTAGAAGGTGTAGCCAGACAACCGGAAGCCAAAGCCGATATTTTACAGACTATGCTAGTGGGACAAGCGGTAACGGAGACGACTGGTATCTTCGCCTTCATTATCAGCATTATCCTTCTTTTTGCCAATCCTTTCATCGGCATGCTTTAATATAGAGCAGACATATAGCCACTTGCCGAGTAAAGGCTTATCAATGGCAAGGATAAAAAGGGAGGTCCTGAAGATTGAATATATATACAGAATTAATTGAATTCAATTGGACGTTGTTATTTATCTGGTTGACGGTATTGGTTCTATACTTAATCATGAAACACTTTTTCTTTGAGAAGGTACACAACTTCATGGAAAACAGAACAAGCCAGATAAAAGAGTCCTTTGAAAATGCAGAGCAGGTTAATCAGTTAGCTGCAGAAAAACTGCTGAATTACGAAGAAAAGATAGACCAAGTGCAAACGGAAGCGCGGGAAATTATTAAAGATGCAAAGCTGCGTGCCGATGCACAGGCCAAAGCCATCGTAGATGATGCCAACCAAAGGGCAATGGAAAAGATGCAGCAGGCAGAAAAAGAAATAGAAAATGAAAGGCTTCGTGCCATCGGTGAAATGCGAGAACAGATAGCTGCCTTGGCTATTTTGGCTGCTCAAAAAGTGCTTGAACAAAAGCTAGAAGTTTCCGGACAAGATGAGTTGATTGACCAGATCATACAGGAGTCAGGGGGATCAACATGGCGGAACTAGAGAAAGAATTGACCTTAGCAAAGGCCTTATTAAGAGTCGCTCGGAACAATGGGAAATCGGATCAAATTTTGCTGGAAGCTGACCAACTGGTCCAGACTTTTGACAAGGAAGAAGTTTTCTACAGATATTTCCGCTCGCCATCCGTTTCCGGTGAAGAGAAAAAAAATGTCATACAGCAAATCTATGGCGAACAGATACAGCCGGAGCTTTTAGATTTCCTGATGATGATAATTGACCGAAAGTCAGAAAGCCTCTTGTCAGAGGTTGTGCGACATTATCGTATTCTGCTAAATGAAAGTCAGGGGATATCGAACGGAATTATCTATTCGGCAGTTCCTATTTCCGAGGATAGAATAGAGACCTTTGAGAAAAAGCTAAAAGACCATTTGGACAAAAATGTGAAGCTGCTCAACCGTATTGATTCATCACTAATCGGCGGAGTCCGTATTTTCATTGAAGGTCAGCTAATTGACATGTCTGTGAAAAAGCGTCTTGCAGACCTTGCTGTGCAACTACGGCAGCAGATGAGCGGAGTTGGAGATCCAAAAGCCCCTGAAACCCCGGATGCCATCAGCAAAATCATTGAGGATGAAATCACAAAATATGAAAATGAATGGGGACTTTCCTATTACGGAACCGTTACCCAAGTAGGTGATGGCATAGCAAGGGTATATGGATTGGACAATTGCATGGCGGGAGAATTGCTGGAATTCCCCGGTCAGGTTTACGGAATGGCGCTGAACCTGGAAGTAAATGATGTAGGCGCAGTGATAATGGGGTCTGATTCAGAAATCAAGGACGGAGACCTGGTAAAGCCAACGGGCAAGGTAGTACAAGTTCCCGTGGGAGATGCCATGATCGGTCGTGTAGTTAACGCATTGGGCCAGCCAATTGACGGCAAGGGACCAATTAAGACGGATAAGGCAAGACCAATTGAAAGCCAAGCTCCCGGAGTGTTGCACAGGAGATCCGTATACCAACCCCTTCAGACCGGCATCAAGGCTATCGATTCTATGATACCCATTGGAAGAGGACAGAGAGAGCTGATTATCGGCGACAGGCAGACGGGAAAGACGGCCATCGCTATCGATACTATCATCAACCAGAAGGAAGAGGATGTGATTTGCATTTACGTGGCTATCGGACAGAAAAAGTCCACCGTGGCCCAGCTGGTGCAGACCCTGGAAAACAAGGGAGCCATGAAGTACTCCATTGTGGTCTCCTCAACAGCCAGTGAAGTAGCTCCTCTCCAATATATTGCACCTTATGCAGCCTGTGCGATTGCAGAGGAATTCATGTATCAAGGCAGACACGTGCTGATAATTTATGACGATTTGTCTAAGCATGCGGTGGCATACCGAGCCATGTCCCTTCTCCTCCGGAGACCCCCGGGAAGAGAGGCTTATCCCGGCGACGTATTTTATCTCCACAGCCGGCTACTAGAACGGGCGGCCAAGCTTTCTGACGACTTAGGCGGTGGTTCCATTACCGCCCTACCCATTATCGAGACCCAGGCAGGCGATGTATCTGCATACATTCCCACCAACGTCATTTCTATTACTGACGGGCAGATCTTTCTGGAATCGGAACTCTTCTTCTCCGGCCAGCGCCCTGCGGTTAACTCGGGGATTTCCGTCTCTCGAGTAGGAGGAGACGCCCAGATCGCGGCTATGAAGAAGGTGTCCGGTAAAGTTCGTTTAGAGCTGGCACAATACAGAGAACTGGCGGGTTTTTCCCAGTTCGGATCAGACCTGGACAAGGATACCAAGAAAAGACTGGATCACGGCCGGGTACTTATGGAAGTTTTGAAGCAAGGGCAGTATTCCCCTGTAAAAATAGAGCACCAGGTAATGATTATTTTTGTAGCTTCCAACAACTTTCTGGAAGACGTCCCGGTGGATTTAATTCGGGAGTTTGAAAGGGAGTTCTACGATTTCATGGATGCTCAATACCCGGAGGTAGGTAAGGCAATCAAGACGACTGGTAAATTGGATGAGGCCACGGAAGCGAAGCTTCGTGTTGCTATCGATGACTTCAAAGAAGACTTCGATGGGATTATCCGGTAGGTAAGGATGAAGGGGAGAGATCGTAATGGCCGGAAGCAATATGAGAGATATCAAGCGAAGGATAAACAGCATCAGCAGCATGGAGCATATTACCAATGCCATGAGGCTGGTTTCTTCAGCAAAGCTTCGAAGGGCAAAGAATATCTTTGAAAAGAGCCGGAACAACTTCCATTATATTACCGAGTCTATAGAAGAGGT
>JBAYOC010000182.1:0-3686 GCA_041678465.1 Anaerovoracaceae bacterium
ACCCAAACTACTTCATTTATTTCTGGCAATAACCCCGCCCTTACTTTTACATTATTAAAAGTGTCATCGCCAATTTTTACATCAACTGTTCCATCTATATTTAATGATAGTATTTTTGCTTTTTTCTTGCGGTTATAAAATAAGTTCCGCACATTCTCTTTTATCATTATCTTTATAGCATCAAGTATTTTCTTTGCTAAATCGACATTATTTGAATTGGACATATTTATTCACCCCAATTCCGAATAGCCCACGCACCTAAATTCATCACAGCATCATAACCTAAATTATAACTAATCTGTCTTATTGCATAATTACCATAAGAACCATTGTTTTCATCGATAATTTGTATCACGTCATCTATTTTATGGCTGAAGTTAGGTACTAGTTTGATGTTTTCAGTTTCAGCCATCATAATTCTCTGTTGTAATTCCCAATTAGCCCTTGCTTGTGCTAATTCATTGGTGTATATGTTTATGTCTTCTATAGGTTCTGGTCTTTCACCAATATTAGGAATACTAAATTCACCATCACTCAAATCTTGTGCTATAGCAGAAATAAGTATCCCATTATCTAGCGTATCACCAATAACTCTAATAGAATTTCTTATTTCGTCCCAATGTAACTCTCTATTGGCTTCTAAATATAAACCCGAAGTCGTATATTCCCAAGATACAGAGGTAGAAATATAATCTTCGGGTTGTAATGCTTTTCTAAATCTAAAGTAACCGCTGTTGTCGTAAAATGCTTCATAAGAAACAATGTTACAAATCTCAAGTATCAAATCGGCATAAGTAGTGCCAGGTTCTTTTTCAATATCATATGGTAATTCTTCATCACATTCGTCTATTATAAATTTTGATTCGCCAATTTCTTCTTCTATAAGAGTTTTCATAGCGTCATCAACCCTGCTGTAAACGGGAATAATATATTTATTTTTTAATTTTCCAGATAAAGTGCCATCTAATGATGTCCATTTATCTAGCCCACGCACCGTTACTTCCTTTTGTGTGGGGTGTGATAATAAATTTGGATTACCTAATAGATATATCCCTTGATTATAAAACAAATTGCCACCACTATATTTATATCCACACTTCAACTTAAATTTATTATTAATCCATAGGGGCGAAGTAGGGGAAGGAATATATTTTTTATCAATATTTTTTAATATTAAATCACAAGTTCTACGGCTATTATTTGTACCGTCAAAATTTACGTTGCCACTTATTACATCTATTATGACTTCATCTATAACTTCTTCCTGTGGATTTAACCACTCAATCGCATAAACAAATTCCTTGTGTTTATTGTTTATAATGTTTTGTTCCCATTGAGGTATCATTTAAAACCACCTCTATTCATCGCTAATATCTTCAACTTCAACAAAATCAAATCTAACCGTAGTTAATGGTTCGGCTATTTTGGTAAAATAAGATGTTCCACTATTAAACGTATCAACCTTCCACATATCACCATCTGGATTACGGAGATATTTTGGATTACCGTTATTGATAAAATCTTCAAATTTTTCTCTGTAAGCACGTGTCACATTTAAAAACGCATCTACAAGTACAGCAGTAATAGTACCGCTTTTATATTTTTGATTACCATAAGATACGGTGGGATATCTATCAAAGCCATCATATTGATGTCTTTGTTTATTTATAATGATATCTGATACTTCTAAATTGGCAAATAGGGGATAAGATTCTTCGTCATCGGAAATCCACCAATAATCAAAAGATACTTCTATTTGAATTGTATGAGGTTGACCTTCTATATCTTCACTCATAGGAGAAATAATATATTCATAAATTACATTGGGGCGAATACCAGTATCAAGATATTGAAAATCTCCACCTATTCCTGCTGGAATCGTTGCTAATTCCATAATAGATGAAACATCAATTCTACGTTTTCTTATTCTCCAATGTGTAATATCCAATCCACCCAAAGTAATATTACCAGCTTCCAAATTACCTAAAAATTTAGCAAGCATATATGTATCAAACTGCCATTCTTTTTTCTCACTTGTTAAATCTATATTTGATGTGTTTTCACGCACATGTATTTCATCTATAATGCAATTCTTAATTTCTATAAAATTAATATCTTTAATTCCCATTACCACCACCATCCTTAAACTAACTCTTCGACATGTAATACTAATTCGTCCAAGATTTGCTGTATATATAAATAATATTTTGATGCATTAATTATTACCGAATCAATTAATGTATTATTTTTATATAAATGAAAACTTCCATTATAATATTTCAACATAATTATATCCCCAAGATTATTTTTCATTTTTAATATTTCTATTTTGTCAAAATCACTACCCAAATCTATCCATAACGTATTTTGCTTATCGATTGGTTCATGTATATCTAAAACTACACCTAACTCCCTAGAAACAGGAGTATTTTCATCTTCAATCCATAAAATATCTTGTTGTGCCGGTGCGTTTGCACCAATTACTGCATATAATGGAAGCGGAGTAGATTGTGAAGTATTTTCTAACCATACTACCGTAGTATCTACTGGTTCAACATCATTAGATATGATTTGAGCTTCTTTAACAACGTTAAACTCATAGTCTACTACTGCTTCCAACCACATTTCTAAAGTGAAATTATTATCTATATTAAAATTTTCATCAAACCAAACTCTACCATCAGACACATTAAGTTTAGTATCACCTTCAACAAATTCGGCATTTTCAGATTTACCAAGAATTTGAGTTACGCTCCACATTAATCTTACAGCACCCATGTGTTGAACATTTTCTGCCTGTAAATCAAGTGCCACTTTAGGTGTTTCATATTGCACATAAAACTCTATTTTGCCTGTAGTAGCCAACAAATTATCTTGTGAATATACTTGTAGTTCAACTTTGTAAGTTGTATCATTGGTGAAGCCAGCAAACTCATAAGATATTATTTCACTAAAGGTTACGGGAGATATTGATATAACCCCGTCAGATGCGTCATAAAGTATCATTTGCCATGATTTAATGGGTACATCTTCCAACTGCGAATATAATCCTTCAAAAGTATAAGTATCGTTTAATATGATTTCACCCACATTGGTAAATTCAACTTCGGGTATACTAGAACATTTAAATACTACCCAATCGCTGTTAATGAAGTCCCCCGCTTGATTCCAAACAGTAATTTGATATTTATATTGAATGCCATTAGTTAATGTGTTGGCAGGAACAAAGTGAAATGTGTTTAAACTTGATAATTTAGTTGTATTATAAATTAATGTGCTGTCAGAATTTTTGTATATTTTTACTTGATAATAATATTGTCTATCCCCTCTATTTTGCCATGATATTGTTATATTATCTGTGCCATCTACTGCTATATTGTTTGGAGATATATTAGTTGGTTTGAGTAGCACAGTCACACCTCCATTTCAAAAGAAGGAAGTGTATATTAGTTATACACTTCCTATTTTTTACCTTTATATTGATGAGCTAAAGTAGGCAACAAATTAACAAAACTTGCTGCGTCTTCAGTCACTACTTTATCTATATGAACAACATAATTATTTGATGGAGTAGCACCAGCAACATTTGGTTGTATAGTACTAATTAGATTTTGCATATTTGGCATAAAGTTTTTGAATATATTTTGTTCAGGTATAAATAATTCATTTTTTAATGCTTTAACCAA
>JBAYOC010000183.1:0-3668 GCA_041678465.1 Anaerovoracaceae bacterium
CCGAAGCTTCTCATATTCGCCATTGGATGCGCGATAGTTTGAAGTCAATGAGGGGGTAGCACTGCCTAAAAGGACAACACCTCCGAACCGCCGTGCCCGTTCAACAGCTACCTCTATCGTATCGTATTTCGGGGTCATATCCGATTTATATGTAGTTTCGTGCTCCTCATCCAGAATTACAACACCGAGATTTTCAACTGGTGCGAATACGGCTGATCGGGCACCTATGACGACCTTTGCGTCACCGTTCTTAATTCGCATCCATTGATCATAGCGTTCACCGGATGATAGTTTGCTATGCAGTACCGCCAAATGCTCAGTGCCTAACCTTTCCCGGAAGCGATGGATGGTCTGCGTTGTCAAGGATATTTCCGGAACCAGCATGATCGCTGTTTTTCGGAGTCGAAGACACTCCTCGATGACCCTGATGTAGGTCTCCGTCTTACCGCTACTGGTGACGCCATGGATTAGGAAAACTTTATGTTCACCCCGGTTTACGGAGGGAAGGATAGTCTCAACTACTTTTCTCTGCTCTTCCGTTAAATCCGGAGGAGCAACCGCTTCAATTTCTTTCCCTTCAAAAATGTCCTTCCGAGCTTTTCTTTTTGCCGCAGTCCCCACAGGGGAAAAGCATTTAATTGCTTCAATATATCTGCAAAAATAGCGCTGCTTCATCCACTCGCAGACTTCAATGGCGTCAGGTGGAAGTGAAATCGATGGGTCCTTTTCTATAATATATTTATATTTCCTTATCCGGGGATCCGGTCCATCTGCCAAGGAGTGCACATATGCGCTGCACATACGATTATATCTGGCGAACGGAACCGTCACCTTGTCACCGGGTTTCAGTCCCTCAATTTCGGAGCCATAGGTATAGAGCATGTCCGTATTATCCGTGTTATTATCGATGATCAGGTTCACATATTCCATTACCGTCTCCAAACGGGATAGCTGTTATAGCAGGTATATCTTGTTCTCTGCGCAGGTTCGTATCATGTCCTCAGGCCAGATTGCTGCCTGTACCTCGCCGATATGTGCTTTTCTTAAGAAGTACATGCAAAGCCTGGATTGGCCGATGCCTCCACCGATGGAAGGGGGTAGCTCGCTGTTGCAGATCTGCTGATGGAATTCCATTTTAAGCCGATCCATCTCCCCGGCTATTTTCAACTGGCGGGCTAAAGACTCTTCGTCAACTCTTATACCCATAGAAGTAATCTCAAAAGCACATTCCAAAACTTCGTTCCACAATATGATGTCGCCGTTCAGATCCCAGTCATCGTAATCCGGAGCTCTGCCATCATGTCGTTCGCCGGATTTTAATATTCCCCCGATTTTGGTGATAAATACAGCCCTCTTCTCCTTGGCAATTGCATCTTCCCGATCCTTGGGGCTCAAGTCCGGATACCGATCCGCCAGCTCCTGTGCGGTGATGAAGAAGATCTCGTTGGGCAGGTCTGTCCGCAGTTCCCGATATAAGCGGTTTACATAATCACCCAGGTTTTTCACTGCGTTATATATCGTAATCACAGTCTCTTTAAGATACTCTTCGTTTCGGTCTTCTTTCCGGATCACCTTTTCCCAATCCCATTGGTCCACGTAGACGGAGTGGAGGTTGTCCAGGTCCTCATCTCTGCGGAGAGCGTTCATATCCGTGTAGATGCCTTTGCCGGGCTCTATGCCGTAACGGGCAAGTGCGCCTCTCTTCCATTTAGCCAAGGATTGCGGTACTTCCGCAACCATTTCATTCATGTCCTTAATGGTAAATGAGACCGTCCTCTCCACACCATTGAGATTATCGTTCAGGCCTTTTGCCGGATCTACCAGCAAGGGAGCAGATACTCTTCGAAGCTCCAGACCGTAGGCCAACTCCTGTTGGAAGAAATCTTTAATTTTTTTAATCGCCCTCTGGGTTTCCATTAAATCCAAGGGAGACTCGTAACCTGTTGGAAGAATCAATTTACCTGCCATCAATACACCTCTTTTTCTTAGCTATTTTGAATACTCACATCCGCAATAGTGCTGCCGATAGAGTTCATATTCACGGGATAGTTGTATGGATCTCTGAAAGCCTGCTTTTTTTTTGAAGTCCGCATCTAGGAATGCAAGATCGTTGCATGCGGTCAACTGCCTGCCGATTTCGGAAATCATGGTATAATCCTTATGAGGACTGACGGAGAGGGTGGTTCCAAAACAGTCAAACCCTAAGTCTAAAGCCTTCTCTGCCGTTTTGGTAAGGCGGAACTTGAAACATTCCTCGCAGCGTCTTCCCCCTTCGGGTTCCGATTCCAATCCTGCGACTGCCTGGTAAAAACCTTCCGTATCGTAGGGCCCTTCCACAAACTTCACGGGAGCTCCCGGGGAATGAACGGCATGATACCGCTGCAGAAACTGAAGTTGTGCAGCCTTTCTCATTTCATATTCAAGGGGATCTGTGATGTTGGGATTATAGAAAAACAAGGTGATATCGTACTCCCCGGCAAGTCGCTCGACCACCGCGGTGCTGCACGGCCCACAGCAACTGTGGAGCAATAGTCTCTGTTTCTCCCCCATGGATTTCCTGTCCCTCCTGCACTCTCATTACTTAAATGACCACATCCTATTATCTCTCAGTTTTATTATATTCCGCAAGGCCCTTCCCTAAAATCTCAATGGCTCTTTTTAGCGATTCACATTTTATAATAAAGGCTATGCGAATTTCATCCTTTCCTAGGCCATCCGTGGCATAAAACCCTTCTCCCGGGGCTGCCATGATCGTTTCTCCCTCGTCTTCAAATTCCTCGAGCATCCAAATAAGGAAGTCCGTTGCGTCCTTCACAGGCAGTTTGCACATCATATAAAATGCGCCTTCCGGCTTGCGGCATTTGAGGCCCGGTATCTTTACGAGAGCTTCGTAGGCCGTATCCCTTCGCTTTTCGTATTCAACCCTTTCCTGATCTATGATTCGGAATCCTGTAGAGTAGAGACCTACCGCGCCGTGCTGCTCCAAGGTAGAGACAGAAAGGCGGCCTTGGCAACATTTGAAGATCGTGTTATATAACTGCTCATTCTTCGTTATCACCGCACCGATTCGTGCTCCACAGGCACTGAATCTCTTGGATACGCTGTCGATAATCACCAATCTGTCGTGTATATCCTCAAGGTAACCGAAGCTAGATATCTCTCTCCCATCGAAAACGATTTCACGGTAAACTTCATCGGATATGATATACAGGTCATGCTCCTTTGCCACATCCGCTATTACGCGAAGTTCCTCCGGCGTCAGCACAGTGCCTGTTGGGTTGCCCGGATTGGTCACTATTATTCCCTTGGTCCGCTCTGTAATTTTAGCTTCCAGAGCCTTTCTTTCGAAATGAAAGCCGTTATTCACATCGGTGGTAACAGGAATAGGAATCCCCCCGGACATAGTAAAACAGGTATTGTAATTGGAATAGTAAGGTTCGAATACAATATATTCGTCACCGGGGTCGGTCATTGCAAGCATAGTCAGAAGAATCGCTTCCGAACCTCCGGTGGTGATCGCGATATGATGGGATTTGAAGTTTAAGCCGTGAGCCTGATAATATGTCTCCATCGCGGTGAGGAGCTCCGGTATCCCCTGAGAAGGCATATATTCAACTGTGTCTTCATCAAAGGCTCTTATATATTCATAATACTCCGGAGGCACAGGA
>JBAYOC010000184.1:0-3665 GCA_041678465.1 Anaerovoracaceae bacterium
CGGCAGACCAGTTCTATTTTTGCGTCCGCCGACGTCTTTATCACAGATCTTGTCAAAGCGCTGAAACAGAATAGAATCAAGGTAATCGGTGCCTATAGTACCCTCAGTGTCTATTCGCGGCTAATGAAAAAACTAATAAGTCATGAAGTGGCCGGGGATCGCTTTCAAGGAAAGACCGTTGCGGCTATGGATTTGTCTTATCCGGAGCTTCGGCTTGCTCTCTATCATAACGGGCAGCTGATTCACCAGAGGATGGACGAGCAGTACATTGAGGAGTTAATCCGCGCAGCATCTGCCGCCTACCTCATCCCTCCCGATGCAGTAGGAGGTTTTCTCCAAAAGAACGGCCTTTTGGAGGAAAAGGAAGGAAACCTCCACAACCCTCAGGCCCTAGAGGAAACACGGCAAGCAGTCGGCTCCATCTTTTCAAAGCTGTTACGATCCATCGATATCACTCTTAACTCAGAAGGGCTGAGCCTAGATCGAATTATCCTTTCGGGAGAGCTGGCAGCAATACCCGGCCTCACGGAATTCTTCAGCGAATACGCTGGCATTCCTGTTGACAGTGTTAATGAGTTTCATTCGCAATTTTGTAAGGTAATAGATCTGGAAGGAGAACTTTCAGAGCGGGATGATCTATATCAGAGCCTGCTCCTGCTAGGGGGAGTAGACCGAAAAGAAATAAAATCCCTTAATTTTCTTAGCCGGGGTCTCAAGCGGAAGAAGAGCGCACGAAGGACTTATCTGACCTGTGCCTTAATACTTGTGGCAACCATAATTGTTATGGCTTTATTACCTTTAAACTACATGATTACCAAAGAGGATAGAGACAGAAATGTTGCGGTTATGGAAACTCCTGAGTACATTGCTATGCAGGAGCTTTTACAGGAACAGCGCAGAGTCAGAAGCCAGCTCAGCGAGATAGAAGCAGAAAGGGCACGGCTTCCTTTTGGAAAATCCCGGCTCGCCTGGTACCTAAAAGAACTGCAATCGGAGTTCCTTATCAACACTGCAACGAACAGTTTATTCTACGATTATGAAACCGGAAGCTTTACCGGTGAACTGATAGCTGCTGACCCTGAGATCTTTATTGGTTCAAAAAACAGACTAAATGAGCTTGATGATCTTAGAGTTTCTGTTCCCCTTACTGTATATAAGGGGGAGAGCAATTGGTTTTACCAATTCCAAATAGAAATACTAGATGGAGAAGAGGAGGGCAATTAAGATGAAGTCAAAGAAAGTCGTCACTCCTGTCCTCTTGTTCCTTATGATCATCCTTTTGATCATTGCAGTCTACATCAATTTTGTTTTCAGACCCCTCTCTGCCAAGATAGAAGATATCAGTTTGCAGAACGATCTGATCAAGGTTCAACGCATGGAAATCGAAATAGCCATGCTGGACGAGGAATCCATTCTAAGGGATATCGAGGATAACAGAGCTCTTCTGAAAGAAGATGCGACTCTCACATTGATAGATGGGTCTTCGTTAGCCGATGATCTTTACGCCAAAGCCGGAAGCTCAGGTGTAGGGCTTGAATTCATTACCATTACACCACCAAGCTTTGCACAGCCTACAGATACGGGGGAAACGGTATTACTCTATGCAGAGGCGGATTTGGGATTTGACGCAAGCTATGATGGAGCGGTTACTTTTATCGGTAGTCTTGAAGCCAGCAGTGCAGGAGCTTACGAAATACGAAAACTCGATGTGACACGTGATGACGGAGGTTCACTTCAGTGGATTCTTAAGCTAAGGCTCTACTATTACGGAAGCCCTAGTTCGGTCCCCCCGGCAGTGGTGGAAAGTCGCCAAGAGGGAGCCGCCGGGGTTTTACCTGCCATCCTGCCCGGAGGTTTGCTATGATGGCTACGGAAGCAGTGATTGTTGTAGTGAGGGTCATTGCCTGTGTGGCTGCCGGATTCACAGCCGGTTTTTCAGCCGTATACATATTGAATCATATCCCGGCGAAATGGCTCTGTGACTATGACCAGGAGCCCACCGAGGAAATGTGGGGAAAGCGAATCAAGGAATTTCCATGGAGTTTTATCTTTTCCATTCTTTTCACCGGTGCCGCTTTCCTGATGTGGGAGATGGAGACGATTTATCAGATTGCAGCGATTCCTGCACTCTGGCTCCTGCTTTTGATCAGCCTGGCCGACAAGAAATTCATGATTATACCGGATCAATTTGTGATCTGTCTGGCTATTATCTCTATCGGTTTCATTCCCTACCAGAATGACATGCTTTCTCCTCTATATGGAGCTCTGGTGGGGGGAGGAAGTTTGTTGATCATCGGACTGGTAGGCCGCTGGATCCTGAAGCGGGAAGCTATGGGTTTTGGAGATATTAAACTACTGGCAGCCATCGGACTGATGGCGGGCTTTAAGGGGACATTGATTATTCTGATGCTGACTATATTGTCCAGCGGACTCACCCTTGGAGTACTGTACGTTACGGGTAGAGTTAAGAGGGATGACGAACAGCCCCTGGGACCCTTTATAGCCGCGGCAACTGCTGCATTTATCCTGTTTCGACCATGGCTCATATTGGCGGCGAACTGGTATATTAGCCTCTATTGAGGGATGAGGAAGATTTTATGAAATACACCACTATGAAATTGGGAGAAATTCTGATCAAGAGCGGCACTATGAGCCGGGAATCCATGGATCGTGCGCTGAAGGAACAAAAGAGCAGCGGTAAGCGGATCGGGGAGATTCTAATACAAGGGGAATACATCACGGAGATGCAGCTCATCGATTCCTTGTGTTCTCAACTGGGCATCGATTATGTGGATCTGGACACGGTGAAATTGGATCCTTCCTTGTCTGAGTATGTGCTGGAAGCCGTTGCTAAGTCCAACATGGTAATCCCCATCGAGAGAGTAGGTAACACGCTGAAATTGGCTGTTACCGATCCCTTAAACTACAATGTGATACAGGATGTGAGTAGCTATTCCAAACTAACGGTCAACGTGGTAATGGCAGAGAGAGAGAAGATAGAGCACAAACTCTACGAACTCTATGTGTCAAGCAAGGCTATGGATGCGGCCAGAGAACTGTCAAATATCGTGGCCGCCATTCCTAAAAAAGCAGAAAGCTACCACAGCAGCGACCAACCCATCGTTCGCTTTGTAAATATGATGATTGAACAGGCGGTCATACTGCGAGCAAGTGACATTCACATTGAGCCCGGAGAGTACAAGCTCAATGTACGTTTTCGAATAGACGGTGCCTTGATGACCTATCTTGAATCGGACGTGCAGATTGCTGCTGCAGTTATCTCCCGAATCAAATTCATCGGTGGAATGAACATTGCCGAGAAGCGGACACCTCAGGATGGAAGAATCAATTACAAGAACGGAAATACGGATGTGGATCTGCGTATCTCATCCATTCCTTCCGTTTTTGGAGAGAAAATTGTAATCCGTATTGCCACGGCTCTGGACCTTAATATGGAGCGCAGTGAAATCGGTTTCTTGCCCGTTGATATGAGACGCTTTGATACCATTCTCAACAAGGATCATGGCATTGTTTTGGTCACAGGCCCTACAGGCAGCGGAAAATCTACGACTTTGTATACGGTGCTTCGAGAAAAAAAGAGCGATGAAGTGAACATTATAACCGTTGAAAACCCTGTTGAGACCATTGTTCCGGGAATTACCCAG
>JBAYOC010000185.1:0-3651 GCA_041678465.1 Anaerovoracaceae bacterium
CCTCTGCACCGTCAGGAACTCATAACGCTCACTGACGCTCTCATATTCTTTAATGGAGCCGATATTAACTTCCCCCAGCTCCTTCATGCGATTCTTAATTTCCCGACTTTCTCTCACTGCAGCTGACATTACGAAGTCTCTCTTCTGAAAATCCATAGCCTGTAGATAGGAAATCTCAAAATCCTCCCAGAGCTTTTCTTTGTATCCTTCCACTTGCGTCTCATTTTTAGCCAGCTTCAGTTCCAGCTCATGCTTGTCCGTCTGCCAACTCGAAAGGATATTATCCAGCGTTTCCCGCTTTGCCTGTATTTCATCCAAGTAACGGGTGACTAAGCGCTTCTCTTCAATCGCTTTGTGGACGCTTTCCTCGATTTCGAGCTTATCGGCCTCCTTTTCCGTCAGAAGCCTCATCCTCTCTTCTTCATCCATGAACAGCCCATTTTTCTGCTCTTCCAATGTGGCAAGGGCCTCTTTTCTTTGAGCCGCTTCCTCTTTGTATTCCTCGATATATCCTTGAATCCTTTTCAGGATTTGCTCCGCATTGTTCCTTTCTCCGGCAATCGCCCCCGTTGAAAGCCTCGTTTGCGTCAACGCTTCCTTTGCTTCATCCAGTCCCTTCTTAATGGAAGAGCTGCTCTCCATGGCCTTTTCCGCCGCCATCTCGGCTTCTGCAATCTGCTGCTCCATATTAGCAACGGTTTGCTGTAGCTCTTCAATCATAGCCTCTGCAGATTTCTCCTCATTTTCTATGGAAGAAAGCTCCCTATCCCTCTTGGACTTGGAATCCTCCAGATTCGAAAGGCTTGCTGACATGCGCGAAAGCTCATTTTCACGGTTGAGAAGGGCCATCTCCGTCTCCCGATGCTTGGCATCAATGACTTCTATCTGCTTTCTGCTCTGCTCCAAGGTCCCGGCCAAATCTGCCAGTTCCGCTGCAAGTTGCTCTTGTTCCTCCTGTAACCTCTGAAGTCTTTCCTCAAGGTTCTTCGCTTCTGCTTTTCTTTCCAAAAGTCCAGCCGTTTTATTGCGGTAGGCTCCGCCCGTGATAGCCCCCGAGGCATTCACCACATCTCCGTCCAGTGAAACAAATCGCAGTCCGCCGGTTCCCTGCTACTTCGACATCCTCACTGCATCTTCCAGTTTTTCAACGATTACCACTCTGCTCAGAAGGTAATCCATGACCCTTTTGTACTTGCTGTCGAACTCCACACAGTCCACACCTAAGCCTTTGAACCCAGCCTCATTTCTGAATTGGTGAGAAGAACTGGTCGCCGAAGACCTTATGCTAGATAAGGGTAGGAAGGTAAGCCTTCCTACCCGGTTGGATTTCAGCAACCGAATCGCGCCCTGGGCATCTCTGTCATCCCTACACACGATATTCTGCAAGGCCGCTCCCAAAGCTGTTTCAACAGCCCTCTCAAAGCCTTTGGGCACGTGAATCAAATCCGCCACTACACCGTGGAGGCCTTCCAGTTCCGATCGCATGATGAACTTAACCGCTTCGTTGTAGCCTTCATAAGCGTTTTCCATCTCTCCGATCATCTTGAGCCTGGCTGCTAACTGACCCACGGACACCTTGCGTTCGCCCAGATCATGTGCGACTAGTTTTTCTCTCGTCACGGCATTGCTGTATGTACTCTTAAGTTGAAGGCTTTCCTGTTCTTGCTGCTTCAGGATTTCAACGACCTCATCCCGGGAAGCCAGCGCTTTTCTGTACTCTTCCTGCAGGTTGATTCCGGCAGTGTCCTGATCCTCGCTCTCCGAGTTCACCTGTTCTTTACGCTTCGTCAGAGTTTCCTTAAGACTTGAAAGGCTATTGATCTCACCTCTCTTCTCCGACATTTTGCTGAAAAACTCGTATATCTTATCCTTGCTGCTATCTATTAACAGCTGGGTTTTGGCCATTTCGCTTTCCAGTCGAGCGACCTCTTTGCCTTTTTCCTCTTCCGCCAACTTGAGAGACTCATATTCCTTTTGGATTTTCTCCAAAGTTACAGCGAATTCCGCTGCATTGCCCTCTTCCTTTTCCCTACGCTGGGTAAAGGACTCCAGCTCAGACTGAAGCCGCCCCCTGTCCTTTTCCATTGCAGACAGCTTTTCCTGGCGGAGTTGATTCTGATTGGAGAGAGTATTGATTTCCTCCACCAAAGCTAACAAACGATCCCGCCCGGTATTGCTTAGGGTTTCCAGCTCTTCATTTCGCGTTCTGTTTTCCGCGATATCTGCGTCGATGGACTCCTTTTGTACCCTGCTTTCTTCAATGTGGTTGATGAGCTCGCTGATATCATCCTTTATGTATTCATTTTTCAGTTCAAGATTTTCTACATTTTTAAGAGTAATGTTTACTTCGACTTTTTTATAGCGCTCCCGCAGTTCCAGATATTCCTTTGCTTTCACGCTGTCTTCTCTGAGCCCGTCAATGCGGGATTCAATCTCACCTACGATATCGTTGACCCGATCCAAATTCGATTGGGAGGCCTCCAGTTTTCGTTCGGATTCCTCTTTCTTGCTCCTGTATTTTACGATACCTGCAGCTTCTTCAAAGATCTCACGTCTGCCTTCCGGCTTATCACTGAGAATATCTGCAATCCGACCCTGTCCGATAATGGAATACCCGTCTACACCAATGCCTGTGTCCATGATGAGTTCGCGAATATCCCGGAGTCTGCAAGGTACCTTATTAATGAAATAGCCACTCTCCCCGGAGCGGTACATGCGCCGGGTTATTGCTACTTCCGAATAATCGATGGGCAGAAATTCACTGGTATTGTCTATGGTGAGAGTGACCTCGGCCATCCCTCTGGATTTTCGATTTGCAGTACCGGCAAATATGACCTCTTCCATTTTGCCACCACGAAGCATCTTGGGGCTCTGCTCCCCTAACACCCATCGAATGGCATCGGCTATGTTGCTCTTACCGCTCCCATTGGGGCCCACTATGCAGGTGATTCCCTCGTGAAATTCAATGCTTACCGGTTCTGCAAAGGATTTAAACCCTTGAATGTCGATTCTCTTAAAATACAAGCTCGTATCCCTCCAAAGCAGCTTTCGCTGCGTTTTGCTCTGCTTCTTTCTTCGTTTTTCCTATGCCTTCTCCCAATTTTGCTTTGCCATCCCACAGGCTGATGTAGAAGGTCTTGTCGTGATCCGGACCCTCCTCCCTGTCGACGCAGTAGCGGATGTCCGCTTCCTTGCGGGCTTGTAGGAATTCTTGCAAGGCCGTCTTGAAGTCCCGGTAGAGGGTTCCCGACATGGCATTTTCAATGGTATCTTTAAATGTAGAAAGCACAAAGGAAGTAGCCGCATCATATCCGCCATCCAGATAGATAGCACCAATCATAGCTTCCATGGCATCTGCCAGGATGGACGACCGGTTCCTGCCACCGTTGAGATCCTCACCACGGCCTAACCGCAGCTCTTCGTTGATATTCAAACTCCGCCCGCAATGAGCCAGAGAACGCTCACATACGATCAGCGCTCTGAGCTTGGACAACCGTCCTTCCTCAACCTGTGTCATTTCATCATAGAGATATTTACTGATGATGAGATCAAATACCGCATCACCGAGAAATTCCAATCGTTCGTTATTCTGGCCGGTCCCGTTGTCGGTCTCGTTTGTTGCCGAACTGTGAGTCAAGGCTTTTTCCAGCA
>JBAYOC010000186.1:0-3651 GCA_041678465.1 Anaerovoracaceae bacterium
AGAAGCGTCAATACCTATGACTTCTTCGATTTCTGCCTTCGCAGCATCGGGGTCTGCGCTGGCCAGATCAATTTTATTGATAACCGGAACAATCTCAAGGTTCTCATCCAAAGCCAGGTATACATTGGCCAGAGTCTGAGCTTCTACTCCCTGTGTGGCGTCTACAACCAACACAGCCCCTTCACAGGCAGCCAGGCTCCTTGAGACTTCGTAAGTAAAGTCCACGTGGCCCGGCGTGTCTATCAGATTGAAGATGTATTCTTCCCCATCTCTGGAACGATAACGAAGACGGGTGGTCTGTAGCTTAATGGTAATGCCCCGTTCTCTTTCAATGTCCATATTGTCAAGAAACTGTTCTTTCATGTCACGACGCGCTACTAGACCTGTGGTTTCCAGCAGCCTGTCCGCAAGAGTGGATTTCCCGTGATCGATGTGAGCGATGATAGAAAAGTTTCTGATGTGTTTCTGGTATTGGTCCATATTTCCTCCGATTCGAATTTCTTTGTATATTCAAACAGACCGCAACAGCGGTCTGTTTATTGTAGCATATTTTTATTCTATATTACAATGTTTTCGATGGGAAAGGAAGTTCTCTGTCCCGGGTATGTTTGATCTGAGATTGGCCGTCGTCTTCCCGGCCTACCGCCATCTTGGTCAGTACGGAAACCGCATCCGATGCGCTTTCCGTCATACGGGATATCTCCGAAAGGATCGAGCTCGTATCCAGAGTCACCTCTTTGCCCATGAATGAAATCTGAAGATGATCTTCATCGATACGCGTTGACTGAAGCGTCAACGCCCCGGGGTATCTGGTCATTTCCGAGCAGGCGCTGTCCACAACTGTCAAGCCCAAATAGAAGGAAAAAAACAACATAAATACGGCTATTTTTTTCTTTCTCATCAGAGCATGCTCCGACTTTAACTCTTTTGCTTCTGTTCTTTGATCCATCCTCATAGTTACCTCGGTGTTTACATTTCTTTCAACATCTCTTCCAGCACCTGAGCAAACAAGGATGCTGATGCCTTTGCTTCTTCTATATTATTTTGATTGTTCCCCATTTCCAGTAAAATATGATGGTCGGCTATGTATTGATTATACTTATATTCCTTCATGATAATCCCTCTGCTAAACCCCGGATACAAGCTGTTTGCTTTTTGATTAATGCGGTTTGCAAAGCTTGCAAGAGCTTTAGCATTCGCGTTGCCTTCACCGACCACCAGACAAAACTGTGCGGCCGTCTTTCCGTCAGCCCCGAAAGTATGCTTGCCGTTTCCCGAGTACGATGCTGCATCTCTGTGGAGATCGATGATGATGCGGATGGAAGGATTCTCAGCGAGTAACCTCTGGGCAGTATCTAAGGATCTGCTGTAGGATTTGCTGTAAGAAGGAGAATCGTGGAGGGTTTTATCGTGTAAAACCGCAATACCTTTTGCCTCGAGAGCTGCCTCCAATACGCTTCCCACTTCTCTGACCGTGCCCTGTTCTTCAACGGAGTGGAAATTCCCTACGCTGACAGGCTGATAGGATTCCGTTGCATGGGTATGGTAGATAAGCACCAGGGGCTCTCCCGACGATGCGGAATCTAAGACACTACCGGATACAGACTGTTCCTTGGCCTCATCTTCTCCGATGGCTTCCTCTTTCACGGGAGTACCTTTGATTATAAGACTTTCATTGTCAGAAGATCCCGGTAAAGGTTCCCTCATTTCGACTCCTGCGCTTCTGCTGATAGCGGGAAAGGCTGCTGCCAGATATTGTTTTCCCACCTCCTGTCCCCTGTCCATTTCATCTGCCGGAAGCCCATTATTCAACAAAGCCATGCAGGTTAAACCCGAAAAGCTCCAAAACAACACAGTAAGGAGCAAAAGCATTCTTTTGTTCCTTGTCTTTCTGCGCGATAATTTTCTCCTCATTTATACACCTCTTCTTAAGAGGAATATATGCCGGGATGCAGCGTATTATTTATACCATTTGCTATAACTTCCGAAAAATCTGTAATAACCTGGTCTATGTCCGTCGTAGTTACAATCATGCTGTGGCCGTTCTTTTCGATATGCTTCTCCGCCTCCGCAGGTTTTTTCAAATAACCGGACAGGTTATCCAATATCAACGTTTTGGAATCAATCACCGTAGGAACACCGATTGCGACAACCTTTGTTCCCAGAGACTTCTCTGTCAGGTCTTTTCGCATATTGCCGGTTCCGGATCCCGGAGAGATTCCCGTGTCGGTTATTTGAATTGTGGAGCTGATTCGATCTATATTTCTGGCTGCCAGAGCATCTACGGCGATAACCACCTCGGGTTTTGCAATATCTACAGCACTGCGAATCAGTTCTGCGGACTCCATTCCGGTAGTATACATCACCCCGGGGATGAGTGCACTTACACAGCCTGCATCTTCATCAGCTTCCGCACCCGTTATGATGAACATATGGCGGGTCACCTTAACTTTGGAAACGGTGCATGGCCCCAGGGAATCAGGAGTCACCATTTCGTTACCTAAGCCGATGACTAAGACCTTCAACTTATTGTGAAACTTCACAAGCTTGGAAAGTTCTGCGGTCAATGCCTTTACAGCCGTAGCTTTTACCTCTTCCTCTCCGTCCACCAGGTCCGTTACTTCGATTGTGATATAATTGCCTATCGGCTTCCCCATGGTCCGGCTGCCCGCTTCGTCGGCAACCTTAATCCTGGTCACCTTCACATCGGAATCGTATTGATCCACATCTACTTCTACTCCCGGAATTTCTACTTTTTTGCCCTTGTTGCTTTCATCGATCATTTCCTTATTTTCAATGGCCAAATCCGTTCTATAATTCATTTTATCGCTCCTATCTCTTTTGTTCCTATTTTGTACTTGATTTTCTAACTCTATTCAGATATACTTTGTGAGGCTATATTTCGTGAAAGTGGGGTGAAAAATATGGCAAATATCAAATCTGCGAAAAAACGGATCAATGTTATCGCGAAAAAGACCGCTGCGAACAGGAGAGTTAAGTCTCACCTGAAAGAAATCGTCAAGGGTTTTGATAAGTCCGTTGCAGAAAAAGACATGGCTGTCGCTGCTGAAAAATTGGCTTTAGCAGAAAAGAGATTGATGCAGGCTGCTTCCAAAGGAACCATCCATAAGAATGCAGCATCGAGAAAAGTCTCTCGTATGACCAAGCAATTGAACAAAGCAAAGACAGAATAATTCTCACCCGTCCCCACCTGTGCATAAGTTAAATGCACCAAAAGTGAAAACGTAGAAAAGCCGGAAGTGTCTCCCGGCTTTTTTATTTCTTTTCTTATAGGAAACATAAGGCGGACATTAGCAAAATTCCTGTCTCAATGCAATCTTCATTGATGTAGAGGTTATCCGAATGAATCGGCGGATTTTCACGATGTGGAAAACCACTCCCCAGAAAAAAGAAGGATCCTTTTGCCTTGTGGAGATAAAAGGAGAAGTCCTCTACGCTCATAGATGGCTTTTTAATTTCAATCAAATTTTCACTGCCTATGAGCTCCCGGGCCAGCTGCACCAAACGGTCCGTAGCAGTCTTGTCGTTAATCACGGCCGGATACCCTTTCAGAAAAGTGACCCGGCCTTCTCCGCCTGATGCCAATGCCGTATATTTTACGATATCTTCTATTCTCTGTCTAAGTACACT
>JBAYOC010000187.1:0-3639 GCA_041678465.1 Anaerovoracaceae bacterium
CCGGAGGGGTTTCTCTCGCTGGTGGAAAGCCGGGCTGACATTGGTAGTCTTTTGAAATGCGACGGAAATATCGATCTTCTCATTCCCAGGGGTTCCAACGCTTTTGTCCAGTATATTATGAATAATACGAGGATCCCCGTCATGGGGCACGCGGATGGCATCTGCCACATCTATGTTGACGAACACTTTGACCTTGAAAAGGCTTTGCCCATTATTGTGGATGCGAAAACTCAATATACGGCTGTTTGTAACGCTGTGGAAACTCTATTGGTGCATGAGGCTGCTGCAGAGAAACTGATTCCTGCCTTAGTTTCCCAGCTACAAGAAAAGGGAGTCACAGTAAAGGGAGATTCGATTACCCGGCAGTTGGCCCCCTGTGGAGCAGCAGCAGAAGAGGATTGGGAAACGGAGTATTTGGATTATACCCTTTCTATTAAGACCGTTGGAAGTTTGGAGGAGGCGATCTCCCACATTAATCGCTTCGGATCCCATCACACGGACAGCATCATCACGGAGGATCAGGATACGGCAGAGAGGTTTATGTTATTGGTAGACAGTGCAGGAGTGTATCACAACTGCTCCACTAGGTTTGCGGACGGCTTCCGCTATGGCTTTGGTGCGGAGGTAGGCGTCAGCACAGGAAAGCTACACGCCAGAGGCCCGGTGGGTTTGGAGGGCTTGGTGACGTATAAATATAGGCTGTTCGGAAATGGCCATGTAGTTGCGGACTATGCCACAGGTGTGAAGGAGTTCCACTTCAAAGACCTATAAAAAACAACCACGGGGACAGACCCCGTGGGGGCAAAATCAACCACGGGGTCTGTCCCCATGGTTGGGTGCGGCAGGTGTGCAGAATTTCAAGTAATATGTGATTTTTTCGTAGAATTCCACATACTAATTGAAATTTTGCACAGATTACGTCCTTTTTCTCGGAATATCCACATATTACTTGAAATTCTGCACAGCGGATGAGCTTTCTCCAATCTCATCCATTTGAAATGATAAAGACATACAGCTCGCGCTGTATGTCTTTGTCATTTCAATCTTTCGTTTCAATCTTACTTTTACTCTTACATTTCAATCTCTTACATACAGGCTTTGATAGCCTCTTCGTAGATGGCAAGGCCTGCATCCACTTGCTCATCTGTGATGCAGAGGGGGGCCAGGAAGCGAATTACGTTTCCGTATGTGCCTGCACTCTCTAACAAGAGTCCCTTTTGCACCGCATAGTTCACGATGTCGTTTACGAGCTTAGCGTTGGGAGCCTTGGACTTCTTATCTGTGACGAATTCCACACCCGCCATGCAGCCAACACCGCGAACATCACCGATTACTTCATATTTTTCTTTCCACTCGTTCCATGTTGTCATGATTTTATCCGCAATCCTTCTGGCCTTTGCGGGATAGTCTTCCTTTTCCATCTCATCGATGACAGCCAGAGCTGAAGCGCAAGCCACTGCATTTCCGCAGTAGGTTCCACCAATGGTTCCGCCTGTTACACCATCCATGATTTCCGTGCTGCTAACCACTGCACTGAGAGGCATGCCGCCTGCGATGGATTTGGCAAGGGTAATAATGTCCGGAGCAGCGCCGGCTTCTTTCCAATATTCCGATGCGAACATTCTGCCGGATCTTGCAAAGCCGGTTTGAACTTCGTCAGCAACCAGGAGAATGCCCTTCTCGTCGCAGATCTTTCTAACAGCCTTGACCCATTCAATGGGAGCCGGTACGAAACCACCTTCGCCCTGAATCGGTTCTACTACGATAGCTGCCACGTATTCCGCAGGGGATGCGTCCAAGAAAATCTCTTCCAGTTTCTTTACATAATAAGCGATAGCTTCATCTTCTGTCATCTCGCCTGGAGCTCTGTAAAGGTAGGGGAATTCAGCTCTGTAAATACCATCGGGGAAGGGTCCCATGCCAACCGCATAAGCCTTTTTCGCCGTCATGGTCATGGTGAGAGCCGTTCTGCCATGGAAAGCGCCTGTGAAAACGATGATGTTAGGTCTACCCGTGTAGCTCTTGGCAATCTTTACAGCATTTTCGTCCGCTTCTGCGCCGCTGTTTACCAGCATGGTCTTTCTGGAATCGCCTTTTACCGGCACTATCTCATTCAGCTTTTCAGCTAAATCGATATAACCCTCATGGGTAATAATGTTCATCATTGCATGGAAATATTTTTCGCTCTGAGTCTTCACAGCTTCAATGGCTTTTTCGTTGCTGTAGCCGATATTCAAGACACCGACTCCACCGATCCAGTCCATTAGCACATTTCCGTCAACATCTTCAAACATGGCCCCTTCGCCTCTTTCGATGACGCAGGGATAGATGCACTTAATGGCATTGGGCATAGCTTTCCCACGTCTGTCGATAATGGCTTGCGCTTTGGGCCCCGGAAGAGGTGTGACAACTTTTGGTAATGCATTTCTTAACATTTGCGATTTCCTCCTTATTTTTCATTCTGCGATATGCGATATTAGTACTCTGTAACACCTAAGATGCTTACACCTATATGTCACAGAGTTCGAGCAGATTGCCTTAACTGATTATTTTATATGCAATTTCCATACCGACATATACAAAACCTATTTGTTAAATGCACACTCCGTTCTGCTAGTGGATCTCCAATTCAGCCAACTTCCGATAAAGGGTTGCTCTCGACAAACCGAGCTCTTTGGCTACCTTATCCTTGGCGCTTCCGGAGCTACCATATTTCCTAAGCTTATTTGATATGATTTCTCTCTCCAGGTGCTTCATCTGCTCTCCGAGAGTCAGGTTGTCGTTGGCCAGGATAACACCCATGTCGGACCTCAGTAATCTGGCGGGCACCGCGTCCATGCCGATCTGGTCGCCAAAGGCCATGTTAACCCCGTACTCTACTGCATTTTCTAGTTCACGCACATTTCCCGGCCAGTCGTAATCCCGGTATGCGGATTCCACCGCGGGAGAAAAGCCTGTAATTCGTTTATTCATAAAAGTATTGTATTTCTCGAGAAAATGGTACATGAGCATCTTGATATCTTCCTTGCGCTCCCGTAGGGGCGGGATATTCAGCGGAATGACGGAAAGGCGATAATAAAGATCCTCACGGAAGGTTCCGTCTCTGATCATTTGCTCCAGATCTTTGTTTGTGGCGGCTATTATGCGCAGGTCCACGATGATGGTCTTGTTGCCCCCTACTCGTTCAAACCGCATATTCTGCAGGACGTGGAGGATTTTGACCTGCAGGTGGAGAGGCATATCTCCTATTTCGTCAAGGAAAATGGTGCCTGCGTTTGCCAGTTCGAACTTGCCTACTTTGCCCTTGTCGTTGGCGCCGGTAAAGGCCCCTTTTTCGTAGCCGAAGAGTTCGCTTTCTAGGAGGTTTTCAGGAATTGCTCCGCAGTTCACAGTAATAAACGGCCCTTTGCCCCTTGCGCTAGAGTAGTGGATCGCTTTTGCAAACATCTCCTTGCCCGTTCCGCTCTCACCGGTGATCAGCACGGTGGAGTTGCCTCTGGCAGTTAGGAGGGACTGGTTGATCGCCCTTCGGATGGGGTCACTGTTGCCGATAATGTCATTAAAGGTGTATTTATAGGCCCTATTGTTGATGTTTTATACAAGCTTTTGAGCTTCCACAATGTCCCGGAAGGATATGAC
>JBAYOC010000188.1:0-3637 GCA_041678465.1 Anaerovoracaceae bacterium
TTTATCCAGAGCAAAGAATATCTTTACCAGAGCAGAGGTAAAGTCATATCGCGTCAGTTCAAAGTAGGGATTAAAATTGTTGCCATCAAGCTCGAAATACCCTTTGGAAACCATGAATTTAATCGCCTTCTTTTGTTCCTCGGTCAGGCTCTCGATATCATCTATTTCGATGACGTTCTCTAAAACGCTATACTCTCCGGAGTATGAGGTTTCAAATTGAATGGTCTGCGTATTTACATCGTATTGCCCGCCCCAACTATCGCTACCGCCTTTATAATTTGCCATAATGACGGAATACTCGCTATCCGCCGGAAGTGAGAACATCATGGGATATGGGATTTGCTCCAGGGCATTGTTGTCGCTGTCCAGGAAAAGGATCTTGTATGAATCCTCATCCTGTTTTTGTATTTCAACGGTAGCAATGCCCGAACCATTTAACAATCCAATCAGGTCGTTTTTATTCACATAAACGGAGTGGTATTTATCATCTATGATGATCTGAATACCGTCCGCATCCTTTATTCCGTCTATGATATCTGTTGAAAATTCAATTCTTGCCGGCTTGTCGATGGTCAGTTTGCCCGCTGCCAGTGTGACCACCACCTTCAGGGGTTTATTCGGTGCCAGGCTATGCTTTTCCAGCAGACCGTCAAATTGACCTTTTGTTTTTATAGTGTTGTCATAGGCCTTTGTGAATATCTTTTCGGAGACGATCACAGAGTTGTTCTTCGCCTTTACCCTTGTAACGTTGGATTTCGCAATGGCATACTCTATGTATTTAACGACTTCATTCACCGCGTTGTTGTTTGGAACTTCCTCCATCTCGCTGAGCAATTGGTCCAGGTTCGTTACGTAGTCTTGTGCATTCTTAAAACCGGATACTACTGAATAATCAATTGCAATGTTTGCGGGCAGGCTCTCTACCTTCTTATATTTGGTCAGACCCTTTAGGGAAAAAGAAGAGTTATTAAAACTGTCACTGATCACTTCAAAGCCCTTGCGCCCATTGGAATAATGTTCTTCAAGAGCTGCGTAATAATAGCGGTTTTCGATACCCGGCTGTATGAGGCTGTACTTTACAAAGACAACATTTCTGCTGAGTTTACTTATCTTTATAATTTCGTGCCCTTCGATGTACCGGTTGTCGCTCTTGCTTCGGTTAAGCTCCGCAATGACCCGGTTTATATCGTCTGAGATAAATTCGTCGTAATCGTCAGTCAAAGAAGCCATCCATTTATACTCGTAGAAAAAATCGGCCAGCTTCATATAATCAAAGAAATCAAATGGATTTGCTGCGTCGGCCAGCGCATTTCCGTAAGTAGAAACTATATCGTAATCAACCAGCTCCCACTGATCAAAGTATCCTGTCCTAAGGGAGTCGTATTCGTTTTCTGAAATGCGATTGCCTTCAAAGGTGTAAGTTTTTTCATCTTCTTCTAGAAAACCGCTTGATGAGTAGCTACAAATTTCTTTAACGTCTAGGACGGAATCCTCCATGTGGGATTCCAACACTACGGTTGTTTCCACGCCACCCGCACCGCTCCAACCGGTTTCTCCGATAAATCTCTTCTCGCCGGTTTGACGGTTTTGGTAGAGTTTCATGTTCATAAAGTAGAAGATCCCTATGACATCAGAATTATCCTCCACAAACCCACCGCTGAAATCACCGGAAAGGCTGATGGGTTTTATCACATTACCGTCGGTGGTGAAAGCCCCGTCAATTGTTTGCATGATCCTGTAGGACACGCCTTCAAACAGCTCAGGGATTCCATCAAAATTCATATCGCATAATACCAGATAGCTATCCGGAATCATGTAGTCACTTCCGGTCAGCTTTTCTGCATAAACCTTTTCCCAGCCATCTAAAGCATAGGTCGACAAGACCTTTTGCTTAAGGGTGCTGAACAGATCCGGATTGCTGCTTTTAAGCAGTGGAGTGTCATCAAATAAGTGGGGGCTGTCCGCGCCTATGTGCTTCACATTTTTAAAAGTTGCAATGTTTTTTTTATATTCGCTCTCAGAGACATCGCCACCGTCGATTTCATAGGTATTGTAATGTCGAATGAGCTCGCCTGTCTCATAATCTAGTTCATAAATATCATAAAGATTGAGTCTCTTTGACACCAAAGCGTTGTTGTCGTCCAGTCCATAGTAATAGTCGTCCTGCCATGAATTTATGCTATCGCTATTCCAGTTATAGTAATGAAGATAAGGTCTGGAGTCTTTCCAGGCCAGACCTATGGCGCCGCTGTTGCCTCCTGCGCTTATGAAGGGAAAAAACTCCGTATTGCTCCCCCGATCTTCAACCTCGCCGCCGGCATATATGTCGTCCATTTTTTTATTGGTGTGCTTTAATACAGCTTTTCCTTCAAAGGACCAAACTTCACAAACGGTAGTGGTTATAGGCACGTAATTACCACTTCGGGAGTATAAGCATAGTAGCTCCGGCTTCCCGTCATTATTAAAATCGATCAAGTCGGAATACCAGAGTCCCTGACCTTCCGGCATGTTATTGTCATTTAGGCTTGTAACGCCATAGCTTCCGACAATTTCGTTAAGGACTTCATAATATGCTTGTGCTGCATCGGGGCCTGTTTTTTCAACTAAAGTGGGTTCTGAAGAAACCGGAGAAACAAACATTCCAATGGTCAAAAGCATTACTAAAACAAGACTGGTCATTCTTTTCAAGGCTAAGTCTCCTATTCCATACGTTACTATTATGATTTGCTACATTTTGAAATGCGATATTGTTAAAATTATAGCATGAAAGCGACCTCTCGCCATAAAAATTTTTTGTTCCTCATTTTTCCGCTCATAATAAAAAACCTTTGGTGCAAAATAATGCTTGAGGAGGGATTGAAAAATGCCAAATAACAACAACCGTAATGACTGGTCCGATTTGACCAACGAACAGAGAAACAAAGCTCGGAACGAAAAAGCTAAAGCGAATCAAAAGAACATGCGCTCTGAACAGAGGAACCAAGGCGATCAGGCCAGACAAAACAACAGAGCCGATCAGTGCACAAATAGAAAAGAAGACTTCTAAGAACTGCAATGAATCGACGGAAATCCTTACAACGGGATGAGCAGCTGCGCCCGATATGAGGCGCAGCGCCTTCCTCAACCACCTAATCTCTCCATTACTATACGGGCGGGGCTTACCCCGTCCTTTTTCCATTGTTTCAGAGGCGGTAATCATGGCTAAAACGCAAGAATATAAGCGACTCTCAGGCAAACAAGTACTCTGTAACACCTAAATGTTGTCACAGATGCGCCGAATATTTTTTCAAGTGCTAGGCGGAGGAACGAAGCATAGCCGTAGCTATGGTGAGCGATGACAACAACGCAATTGGGAAAATAGGCAAGCATATGTAAACTTTTTAGGTTTTACAGAGTACTAGTAATTGCTATATATTAAGGCATGTATTATAATGTAGTGTGATACAAATGGTAAAAAAACAGGCAGTGAACGGTTATGAAACGGGCCTGATGCTGAGGAGGAACTATGTTCTGTGAAGAATGCGGAAGCCCACTGAAAGAAGGGGACAAGTCCTGCAGAGTATGCGGGGTTTCGATTTCCGGAACGGTGGAAGAGGCAGACAACATCCCCGACAATCAAGAACACATTGAACCAAAA
>JBAYOC010000189.1:0-3637 GCA_041678465.1 Anaerovoracaceae bacterium
GCAAGTAAGAGAAAGAGCGAAATAGACGCATCTTCAGCCGAGGTGCTCTCTTAAATACAAGACAAATGCTCCATACAAGGAAGAACAGTAAGGCCAGGACAGCTGTGTAAATCATAAACTCAAAAACGGAAAATGGGAAAATAGAGAAAAATCTCCCCATAGTATTTATGAACAGGGGGGGTATGGTATCGCCGTACCACTGAGCGAAGCCTTCGGAGCTCCGGGCTAGGAAGGTGAGGAGCAATGACAGCAAAAGGCAGACCATTGAATAAATTAAGGCCCCGCTGTTCCTTGATATGTATCCATAATCAGCAAAACGCATAGATTTGCTCCCCTTTCATGATCCCATTATAAATGATTTTTGCTTTGGTTGCATCAGTAAATCTATGGCAGATAAGATGGCGAAAAAGTAAAGAGCGGCTTTTCAGCCGCTCCGGTAAAGGGTTCTCTGTTTGAAGATTAAGAATCGAAGGGTTATATCCTCTGGGAGATCATAGGCAGTTCCTGATCATCCAAAAGCTGGTCAATTACTTTAACATCATATATTTGGTTTTCGACACAGAAGGCCACCACTAACTCCTCCTTATGAGAGCGGGAAAGGCGATAACGTGCGGAGCGAAGCAGGAGGTCCATCTCCTCTCGGTTCAGTTCCAATCCAACCCCTAAAAGGATTACCAGGTTTTTTATGGGTACAAAGTCCCCATTGTCTCTGATCTTGGCGAGTAGCTTCCGGTCGATGGGGATCTTGTTGTAGAGATTCGAATCTTCCTTTATGCCCTTTGATTTCAGAAATCCCAGCAGCACGTCTTGGAAGGATTCTGCCATTTCTTCTTCGTCCAGCAGGTTTTGGTCGCTATCGGTCACAGGTCTGCAGGACACGGATTCAGACAAAATGGTGAAGGGATCATCCGGATCATCCTGGGTATGATCTGTCACCTCGTCACAGACAAAGTCAATAGCTTCTTCCACATAATTGGATTTTATGTACGCATCTAAGCGGTCAAATATAGTTTTTTCAGTCATAAGGCTACCTCCGTTAATTCATCATCGTTGCTAATGAATAAGTTATACCATTCGCGCAAGGGATTCAAACAGTAAAATACACTTAAAGTGTTACAATTCACACCTATCCGGTCCTATCTGTGCAAAGGTGCAAGAGGCTAATTGAAATTTCAAAAATTTGAAAACACATGTCCCGAATGTGCCCCGGAATTTCAACTGCGACCAGGATCAGATGTGGTCAAGCCCTTTTTGTGCTCCATCGGTGCAAAATTTCAAGTAGTACGTGGATTTGTTTATCTAATATCCATTTTCTGTGCAAATTATTGAGTTGTACGTTGATTTATTGGGGTATTTTCTCTTTGTCAGGCGTACAACTTGATTTTTTGTTCATTCAGGAGGCGGATTTAGCTAAAATTTTCGTACAGCTTGATTTTTTGCTCACTTGAGTCTCATCCTTCTACTATAATACTTCTTTTAATGCGACAAGCCATACAGTATAATATGTGCAGGCTTGCTTTCCTAGACATGAAATAGGTTTGGCCGGAATTTCATGATGGAATAGCATGCAATAGATAATTAGAAAATGAAGGGAGTACGAATACATGAAGAGGAAAGTTGTTTTTATGTTCGTGAACGGTGCCGTTACGGAACCCCGCAGAGTGGAGATGGATTTGGGGCAGGGGCTTATGATCATGGTTGGAGTAGGTAGCTATGAAATGGCTTGTGAAGAAGCTGTGAGACTGGCCGACGAAGGTGTCATAATGATTGAACTCTGTGGAGGATTTGGCACAATTGGACATGCAAGAGTTACGGAAGCTGTGGAGGGAAGACTTCAGGTTGGAGTAGTCCGCTTCGATAACCACCCGGGCTATAACAATGAATCCGGAGATAGCAAATGGTTGTAAAATCCTTGTAAAATTGAGGTAAATGCATTTATAAACCCGTGAAAAGATGGTATAAACGAATTGTAAAATAAGAAGTTGTATCAAGAAAGGCAACGGGAAGAATGAAAATGATTACATTTGAGGACATAAAACATAACAGCGAAATCCGCACCTACATAGCCAGGGCGGATGAGACCATGAAAGCTATGGGCTATACGGAACATTCCTTTGCCCACGTAACAAAGACTGCGCTTCAGGCGGCGCAGATTCTGGAAGATCTGGGCTATCCGGAACGGACTCTGGAGTTAACTAAAATCGCCGGCTATATGCACGATATCGGCAACGTGGTCAATCGACAGGGCCATGCTCAGAGCGGAGCCATTATGGCTTTTCGAATTATGGACAACCTTGGTATGGGGGCAGAAGAGATTTCGGATATTGTGAGCGCGATTGGCCATCACGATGAGAGCACGGCAGTACCCGTGAACAGTATCGCTGCCGCACTGATCCTGGCAGACAAGAGCGATGTAAGAGAATCCCGGGTCAGGGCAAAAGAAGGCATTGATGATTTCGATATCCACGATCGGGTGAACCATGCAGTCAAAAAAGCAGAATTGTTGCTGGATAAAGAGGCTATGACCATAACCCTTCATCTTGAGATAGATGCCAAGCAGTCATCTGTGATGGATTACTTTGAAATATTCTTAGGCAGAATGAAGCTCTGCAGGCTGGCTGCCGACTTTCTAAATCTAAAATTTCAGCTGGTGGCTAACGGCGTCTGCCTACTCTAAAACACCCACGGGGACAGACCCCGTGGGGGCAAAATCAACCAAAGGGACAGACCCCGCGGGGGCAAAATCAACCAGGGGGACAGACCCTAAGTCCCGTCCAGACATTACCATGTGTAAGTCAGGGAACAAAAACCATGCATTCCCGTCAAAAAGAAATAGACTATACATACTGACGGACTAAGGGGTGATGCATATGAGAAAAAATAGTGTTTTATTGCTGACCATGGCGATTCTGCTTGTCTTTGCGGGATGCGTATATAAGCAAGGGCCGGAAGATCTTCCGTCTTCCGGGGAAATCATGGATGAGTTTGAAACAGTAGCCGCACGGGATATTGTAGGGGTGTCGCATATTGTCGATTTCATGGATAAAAATATCGACCTGGTGAATGCCGAGCATGCGTCCGGGATGATATTAAAGTTGGAAGAAAAGCAGAAGGAGTACATGTTCGTACTTGAGCAGACCTTCTATACGGAAGAAATGCAGGAGAAATTCTGGGAAGAAGACGACTTTGAAAAGAATCTCAACAATCCCGAAGAATTGTCCGATCCTGATCTAAAGGAATTGGTGGCAGGAATTGTGCAGGATGGTTTTAAGATAGGAAGGGCAGAAGGCAGCTACTTCCCGATTATTGATTATTCCTATTACGATAAATATAAAAGATACGCGACTCCTGAAATAGGGGAATATGTCGCAATGATGCAAGTGGAGTCGGACCAAGCCTCTATGACGGACGGTGGACTAATCGTAACCTGGGAAGAGGTTATTCAACGGGCACTGGCCCAGGAAGCCTTTCTGACCGCATATCCGGAATCGGTAAAAGCGGAAGAGGTTACCGTGCTCTTTGATCGCTATCGCTATGCCTTGCTCAACGGCCTGCCCAATACTCCCATCTTTGATTACAATAATGATATTTTGAAAGCAGAAGTAAGGAGCGCCTTTGAAAATGCCTTGAAGGGGGA
>JBAYOC010000190.1:0-3629 GCA_041678465.1 Anaerovoracaceae bacterium
CTGATAACTTCCTTGCTCATGGCGTCGCTAACCTTAGTCTTTGACAGCAGGTAATTCATCTCATAAATGCTGAGTGTTGTAGCCTTTGTGGGAGAGACCTTCTGTATATCCGAATGCGTAAGCATTCCTACAACCTGATTGCCTCGAACCACGGGTACCCTTTTCAGATTCCTGTCCCGCATCAGCTCTATAACCTCATTGATCGGTGCGTCCGCTTCAATCGTATAGGGATTGGCAGTCATTCTGCTTTTAACGTACATCAAAACCCCTCCTTCTGTTATTCACCACCCAGATAAGCTTTCTGGATTCTATCACTCTTTGCCAGCTCTTCACCGGTACCGGAAATCACGATGGACCCCGTTTCCAACACATAGGCTCTGTGGGCGATGGATAAAGCCATGCTGGCGTTCTGCTCTACCAGTAACACAGTCGTCCCTTCACTGTTAATATTCTGGATGATTTCAAATATTTCTCTTACCAAGAGGGGCGCAAGTCCCATGGAAGGCTCATCCATCAAGAGTATCCTCGGCCTTGACATGAGGGCTCTTCCCATAGCCAGCATCTGCTGTTCTCCCCCCGAAAGGGTGCCTGCCGTCTGCTTTTTACGGTCTCCTAAAATAGGAAAGAGCTCATAGATATGGTCCATGTCCTTCTTGATTGCCGGCTTGTCTTTCCTCAGAAAAGCCCCTAATTCCAGATTCTCAAGAACGCTCATGGCCGGAAATATTCGCCTACCCTCCGGGACCTGGGACAATCCAAGCTCAACCCTGGCGGGAGCAGGAAGATTGGTGATGTTCTTACCCTCCAGAATAACCTCGCCGTCGGTTGCTTTAATCAGCCCTGAAATGGTGCGAAGGGTCGTGGTTTTCCCGGCTCCGTTGGCACCGATCAGGGTTACAATCTCCCCCCGCTCAACCTTCAGGGAGACCTTCTTCAGTGCATGGATAACTCCATAGTGGACGTTAAGATTTTTTATCTCAAGCATTGCTGTTCTCCTCTCCCAGATAGGCCTCAATAACCCGTTTGTTGGCCCGAATTTCCTCCGGTTTTCCGGAAGCGATCAGCATGCCGTAATCCAGCACGTAAATGCGTTCACAGATCTTCATCACCAGAGACATATCGTGTTCGATGAGGAGAATGGTCAAGTCAAATTCCTTGCGGATCCACTTGATCAGCTCCGTCAATGCTGCGGTCTCCTTGGGGTTCATTCCAGCAGCCGGTTCATCCAGCAATAAGAGGGATGGCCTGGTTGCCAGAGCCCTTGCAATCTCCAAATGTCTTTGCTCGCCGTAAGGAAGATTTCTCGCTAGCTCGTGCTTTTTATCTTTCAAATGAAAAATATCCAGAAGTTTTTCGGCTTCTTCCAGCATCTGCTTCTCTTCTTGATAGAATTTATTGGAACGGAAGAAAGATGTAAACATCCCATAATGAACATTCTGATGCATGGCGATGCGCACGTTGTCAAGCACGGTCAAGTCCTTGAAAAGTCTGATATTTTGGAATGTACGAGCAAGCCCCTGCTTGGTTACATTGTATGGCTTCAGCCCCTTCAGCTCGACGGTGGTCTTCTCTTCTTCGGAAGATCCCTTTTCAAAGAGTATATTCCCGGAACTGGGCACATATACACCGGTCAATAGGTTGAACACAGTGGTTTTTCCTGCTCCGTTGGGGCCGATAAGGCCCACCAGCTCGCCCCTTTCAATGGTCATATTCACATTGGAGACGGCGGTCAGTCCGCCAAAGGATTTCGTTAATTTTTCTATTTTCAGTAATGGCATCCCGCACCCCTCCTCTACTGTAATCTTTCTTCTTTATTGCCAAATCGGAATCGGAACATATCAGTAATTTCTCTCGTACCCATTATACCCTTTGGCCGGAAGATCATAATAATGACTAAGAGAGCCGCATAGAGAATCATGCGAATTTCCGTAAAGGCCTGTAAAAACGTAGTGATTAAAGCCAACAGCACTGCGGCTATAACAGATCCTGTAACGCTTCCCATACCTCCTAAAACGACGATAACCAAAATATCAATGGATTTCAGGAATCCAAAAAGCCCCGGCTTTAAGAAATAGAAATAAGAGGAGTAGAGTGCGCCTGCTATTCCGGCGAAAAATGCGCCGATGGCAAAGGCCATTACCTTGTATTTTGTTGTATTGATACCCATGGACTCGGCAGCAATCTCATCTTCTCGAATAGAGATGCAGGCTCTTCCCTGGGAAGATCGTATAAAGTTATTGATCAGAATGACTGCCGCTGCCGTGAAGACAAAAAGCCAGGTCCAGTTGGTAAACCGGGGAATCCCGTTGAGACCGGCAGCGCCGTTTGTGATCTCCAGGTTCAAAAATACCACGCGTATGATTTCTGCCATGCCAAGAGTGGCAATGGCCAGGTAGTCCCCTTTGAGGCGCAGAGTCGGTATTCCTATGAGGATGCCCACTACTGCTGCGGCCAGAGCCCCTGCGAAAATGCCTGCAAGAAATCCCGTCGTGGAGTTCATCTGCATATTGATGATGGCACCCACGTAAGCTCCTATGGACATAAATCCCGCATGACCCAGGGAAAACTGGCCTGTAAATCCGGTAACCAAGTTCAAACTCACCGCCAGGATGATATTGATGCAGATTGTTGCAAGGGTAATCTCGTAAAAGGGGTTCAAAATACCGGTAACGATGAGAACCTGTACCACAACAAAGAAAAGAAGCAGAGCTCCCAGTATCATTAAATTTCTCTTTGATAATGCCTTCATCTCTACACCTTCTCTCTTATGTTTTTGCCCATGAGTCCCGAAGGCTTCAGGATCAATATGATAATCAAAAAGGCAAAGACCACTGCATCTCTGTACATGGAGTTCCCATATCCGGATACCAGTGTTTCCATAATGCCGATGGCCACGCCACCGATCATGGCGCCGGGAATGCTTCCTATTCCCCCGAAAACAGCGGCAATAAAGGCTTTCAGCCCTGGCATGATGCCCATAAGAGGGTCGATGGAGTTATAGTAAATACCCACCAGTACGCCGGCTGCTCCTGCGAAGGCAGAGCCCACGGCAAAGGTAAAGGATATGGTGTTGTCCACTTTTATGCCCATGAGTTGGGCTGCATCCTGGTCGATGGATACGGCTCTCATGGCCTTTCCGGTCTTTGTTTTGTGTACGATAAATTGGAGAAGTATCATCAGCGCAATAGCCGTTGCGACTATGTAGATCTGCTGCATGTTAATTACAACACTGCCAAAACGGAAAGCCTCGTTTGACAAGAGTTTGGGATAAGACCGCACTTCTGCGCCTACAAAGAACATCATCACATACTCCAGGAGCAGAGACATTCCGATGGCAGTGATTAAAACCGCAATTCTTGTGGAAGCTCGCAAAGGCTTGTAGGCTACCCTTTCGATCACAACGCCTAGTACCGCACAGGATGCCATAGAAATGATAAGCGCAGGGAAGAACCCTAATTGTGCATAGGTAGTGGCTGCAAATCCAATATAAGCGCCGATCATATATACGTCACCGTGAGCGAAGTTGATCAGCTTGATAATCCCGTAAACCATGGTGTAACGCGCGGCAATCAATGCGTATATACTGCCTAAGGAGATACGGTTGACCATATGCTGTATAAATTGTGCCA
>JBAYOC010000191.1:0-3624 GCA_041678465.1 Anaerovoracaceae bacterium
GGAAGTCGCCCCGGCTCACGGGGATTTGATACCCCAGGGTCTGCATGCGGTTCCGCAGATCTATGACTCCCTCGGCGGCTTCTTGGCCGGTGCTGGTTTTATTATCGTAAAGCAAATATTTTTCGCGGACATTGGTAGGTGAAAGATTGGGCATGATCACGTTGGCACCTGCCAGGATGCCCTGCTCTCTTCCGGTAGGCTTGATGGTCCCCAGGGCAGTGGTGGAGGGAATCAGTAAATTGGGGATCATAAGCCTTAAAATAGCGATCATGAGCAAAGTAAGCTCCATGCTTCCTTTTTCATGGTGGCCGAATGGAGTGTCATGGTGGGGAAGAAAAGGTCCGACTCCAACCATGTGGGGTTGAAATTCCTGAATAAACAGGAGGTCGCTCACGAGGTTGTCCAGGGTCTGATAGGGGGAGCCAACCATGAAACCTGTTCCCACCTGGTAACCGATGGATTTGAGGTCATACAGGCACTTCATCCTGGTCTGCAGGGTCTGGCTTTTGGGGTGAAGCTTGGCGTAATGGGTCGGATCTGCGGTCTCGTGGCGCAAAAGGTAACGGTCTGCGCCCGCTTTAAAGTAGCTCTGATAAGAAGCTTTGCTCTTTTCGCCGAGGGAAAGGGTGATGGCAGAATCCGGATAGGCGGACTTGATGGATGTGATCATGGAGACTATGATATCGTCTGAAAAATGACAATCTTCTCCGCCCTGAAGCACAAAGGTGCGGAAGCCCAGATTGTGACCTATTTCACAACAGTCGAGGACTTCCTCAGGTGTGAGGCGGTAGCGCTCTGCCATTTTGTTGCTTCTGCGAATACCGCAATAGAGGCAATCGCACTTGCAATAGTTTGAAAGCTCGATTAGGCCACGGAGATAAATTAGGTCGTTAAATTGTTGTTTTGCAACGTATCTGGCCTTGGAAAAAAGATATTCGTTGCTGTTCTGATCCGTGTTTGAAAGGAGATACAGCAGTTCTTCTTTTTCCAGGGTTTGTGTTGCAGCTAGTTTGTCAATTAATTTTTTCATAAAAAAAGTCCTTATGAGAAGGCATAAGGATAGATAGTTTTTGCACAAAAACCAACGCTCTATTCTCTCGCCTTCCTGCTCGGGACGAACCCTTGCACACTCAGCACGATACTATTTGTGAATATAATAACACAGTCGTTCTATGAATGCAATGGGGAATCTATAAAAAGACGAGCAATGATCAAAACTCGGGAGTTTGACAGTTAACTGAATAAAAAAACGCTGAAAGCCTTGAAAGGGTAACTCTACTATGATGGTGATGGCTGGGGTCCTACGCGCCTAGGATCGGCTACACTTAACTGGACAGAAAAATACTGTAACCAAATCTCTGCTGTTGCCGGAAGTTTAATATAAGTTGTAATGAAATACTTCATAATATAGAATGATAGAATAGAACAGTGTTTGGGGAGGTTGGTATGTGGGTTTATTTGATTATCGGGGCGTCGTTCATTCTTCTGGGCCTGGCGGTTCATGTAGGCAAGTTTTATTTTCTGATTTCCGGATATAACACTGCGCGGAAAAAGAATAAAGCCAACATAGATGTGAGAAGGCTGGCCAGACTGATCGGAATTTACTCCTATATCAACGGGGGATTGTTTCTTTTAATGGGAGTCCTCGACGCGGCGGGGGTGGATCCTCCCATGCTCCCGGTGACTATTTTCCTTATACTGTCGTCAGTGGCTTTGGCGGTGATGTCTCAAAGGTATGATTATAATGTGTTCGACGAGCGCGGCAGGTTGCGGAAGGGTGCGGGGAAAAAGCTAATAATGCCGGGCGTGATTATGGTGGGTACCCTGGTCTTTGTGGCTGTTATACTGTTTTTTTCTGCCCAAGAGACAGAGGTTTCCTTCTTAGATGAGGGCCTGGAAATTCACGGGATATATGGGGATGTGTACAGATGGGAAGAGATGAACAATGTACAACTTCTAGAGGAGTTGCCCAATATCGAGGTTCGAACCAACGGATCAGCAGTTGGCTCAAAGCTGAAAGGCAACTTCAGGACGACAGAATTCGGAGCGGTCAAGCTGTTCGTGGATGCTGACGTGCCGCCCTTTATATATTTTGAAAGGGACGACACTCGTATCATCTTCAATTATGTAGATGCGGAGGATACAAAGACAACTTACCAACAAATAAAAGCAAAAGCAACCAAATAACAACCACAGGGACAGACCCCGTGGTTGAAAATGCCCCCAGAGGGACAGACCCCGTGGGGGCAAATATGGAGGAAAATGTTTTGGAGAATAGTAAAGGTAGTGAAAAAATGAGCGTAGCCGATGTGACGGTCCGGTCAGCAGAACCGGAAGATTTCAAAGAGATTTTGAGGCTTAATGAAGAATCTGTACACTTTCTCTCGCCCATGTCTCGAGAAAGACTGGAGCATATGTTTGAGGAAGTCGAGCTCTGCAAGGTAGCAACTCGCCAAGGGCAGATCTTAGCTTTCTGCATGGCTTTTCGGGAAGGCGCAGACTATGACAGCGTGAATTATCTATGGTTTGCCAGCCATTATCCCAAGTTCCTATATGTAGACAGAGTTGTTGTTGACTTGAAGAAGCAGGCAGCCGGCTTAGGAAGCCTCCTTTATGAGGAAGTATTTCGGTATGCCCGGGAAACGGGCGTCCCATTAGTAGCTGCTGAGATTGACATAGAGCCACCGAATCCTGTATCCCTCAAGTTCCACGAGAAGTTTGGATTCGGCGAAGTGGGGCGGCAGGAGGTTGCCGGCGGGACGAAAGTGGTTTCCTTGCAAATTGCCAATTTATAAAGTTACCAGATCTGCCACCTTGGGGGCGCCGTAGATTCCATCCGGCTGAAGCCGGGGAATCCTGACATAGCACCTACCATACATTTGTGGTGCAAATGTGGTTAGGTGCGTAAAAGCAGCCACGGGGTCTGTCCCTCTGGAGGCAAAAGCAACCACGGGGTCTGTCCCCGTGGTTTTATTTTGTATTAAAAACTGAAATTTAGAGAAATTAATAGGGAGGATATTTATCATTATGGAGGAAATATGAAAGAGCTATATATAGAAACGCCCAGCGGCAATATTCCTATTGACCGGGAAGTCATAGAAAAGTACAATTTACAAAAAGGTATGAGAACTCCTTTCTCAAGGGATCGCATAGTGGGAAAGAACGGGGAGTTTTTTATTGATCCCTCACAGCAGGAACATGTAAGACCCCATGACATTAAAAAAGTGCCCTTTGATGGATTTCCTGACGATGGCATAGATACAATGGATAACGGAGTTGAGTTATCTACCTCTGAAATTATTGACTTCGCCCAGGGGGTCGATTCGCAGCCTTAAGGGATCCCTATTTCGGGGTCACTGTAAACTTGTTACCGCATTTGGGACAGGTGGCTTTTATAGTGCCCTTGTTCGTTGGTATGCGCATATTTGTACCACATTTTTCACAAGCCACAACCCCATGGTCGACTAAGGCCAGAATGCGTGATTGGTCTAATCCCACAACCATGTCCTCTCCTATTAAAAAAGAGGGAACTCCGGTGATGCCTCTTTTCATCAGCAGGGATCTGGCTTGCGCATCTGCGTTTATATCTTTTTCGATATAATGAATCTTGTTTTGTGAAAGAAA
>JBAYOC010000192.1:0-3596 GCA_041678465.1 Anaerovoracaceae bacterium
GACCCTACTGAGGACTACAGCTATTTGACTGCCAAGGTTGTTGCCATGGATGGGTCTAGCTGGTATCGTATTTTTACTATTAACGCCGGTTCCGAGGATGGCGTCAGGAAAAATTCCGTAGTGATAAACGGAGATGGCCTTGTAGGTAGAATTCTGGATGTGGGTCCCAATTGGGCCAAAGTGATCACTGTCATCGACGAGAATAACGACGTGAGCTTTCAAGTTTTTCGCCAACTGGATCTCATAGGAATTCTCTCCGGTGACGGAGAAGGAAAGATTACCGGCTACATGCTGGACGAAGAAGCTTCGGTTATTGAAGGTGATATTTTGGTAACCTCCGGCATGGAGATCTACCCCCAAGGAATTCCGATCGGAAAAATCAGCCGCATTACCTGGGATAAGGATGCGCTGTTGCGTACGGTTGAGATTCAGCCCGCTGTTGATTTTACCAAGGTTCAAAAAGTTACGGTAATCATCACAGGAGCCGCGGATGCGGAGCAGGCAGAGCAATGAAATACAGAAGTGCGTTTATTTTTTTTCTGGTAGGTTTTTTGCTCCAATCCACATTGGTGCAGAATTTTAATGTTAGGGGTGTTACACCTAACTTTCTGCTTTGCCTGACTATATTGTTTGGATTTTTGTATCAAGGAAACCAAGGTATGGTTTTCGGGGTTATTTTCGGCCTTCTTCAGGATATTGCTTTTTCTGTCCTCATAGGCCCTGCTGCAATACTGTACTTTCTCATTGCTCTACTGATGAGTGAGATCAGACACTATTTATACAGAGATAGTATACTGAACCTTTTTTTTGCTTCCGCCATAGGTACCGGGGTGTACTATATGGCCTACTGGCTTATACTTATGATTTTCAAAGAGAACTACAGCTTTTTGTATATGCTGAAGGATGTTCCTATCCTATTGGGGTTTCACTTTATCACCATGGTGATTTTCTACTTGACGGTAGGGAAAAGATCTATCCGGCATCCCCAGGATCGGTATTATAAGTCTCCGGTCAAATTTCGACTCTAGAGGTTTTGTGTACGAGTAAAGGAATATAAAGTTCAAATGAGATGGATTAAGTTCAGACACAACCAAATATTGCTGGCAGTTATGATTCTGATGACGATTTTGTTAGTCAGGCTTTTTGACTTGACCGTAGTAGAAGGCAGCGAATGGGCAAAAGAGGCAGAGTCCATAAGCATAAAGCGCGTATATTCCTCTGCGCCCAGGGGAGAAATTTTAGATCGCTACGGGCGTTTGCTTGCGGGTAACCGGCCCAGCTTCACGGTGTTCGTTTCGGAAGGCAATCTCAAGAACGTTGAGATCAACAGGCAGGCATTGGAGCTTGTGAATATGCTGGAACAAAACGGAGACACCGTAAACGACAACCTACCCATCATTCGCAATGGGGACGGAAGTTTTTACTACACATACCAGAAGGTGATTGAAGAGTGGCTGGAAGCTCAGGTGATGCCGGTAAACTATACCGCAGAAGATGCTTTTAAAGAGATTCGTGCCAGGAACAGCATTGATGAAGGTCTGGACAAATATGAAGCCCAATCCCAGCTTCAAACCATGTATAGCATTTATCCACCCATTTCTGTTAAGAACATGAAGTTCCTGCAGGATTTAGAGAAAGAGAGCTTTCTGGGTCGTTACTATTTGGACTACGGGCTGACAGCGGAGGAAGCTTTCGCATCCCTTCGTGAGCGATTTGAAATTGATCCCTTACTGTCTGATGAGGAAGCGAGGAAAATCCTCATTGTACGCAACGAAATGGCTGCCCAAGGGTATATGAGCTATATACCGGCCACGATTGCCAGCGATATTTGTGCCCAGACCATCGTAACTTTAGAGGAGCGAGGATCTCATTTCTCTGCCGTTGACGTAGTTGCAGAGTCGATACGCTATTATCCCGGCGGGACGACAGCCTCACACGTTATCGGATATCTGGGAAAAATCTCCGAAAGTGAGAAGGCCAGCTATCTAGAGAAGGGTTATAGCTCCAGTGACATGGTAGGGAAAGACGGTGTGGAGAAGTCATTTGAGGAAACCCTTCGAGGCATAGACGGGATGAAAAATGTTGAAGTCAATGTCTGGGGCGATTTCGTACGTATGATCAGTGAAACCAAGGCGGAAAAAGGGCAAACCATTTATCTGACCCTGGATCTGGAACTGCAAAAAACTGCAGAAAGTGCCCTCAGTCAAGCTTTGGAAAAAATAAGGGTCGCCGGCACCTTCGAGAGCGTCTACGGCAATTATAAATATGGAAAAGCCTACAAAAATGCTAATGTGGGAGCTGTGGTGGCGATCGATGTTGAGACGGGAGACGTGTTAGCCATGGCATCATACCCTGCTTACGATCCCAATCTCTTCGCCACAGGGATCAGCAGCGTGGACTGGGCTTCTCTTCAGTCTGTCAACCCAAGAGACCCGCTGTCGCCCTTGCCGCTGTTCAATGTAGCGGCCAGAACAGCGGTTCAGCCCGGGTCGACCTTTAAGATGGTCACGGCAACGGCAGCGCTGGATAGCGGGCTGGATCCCAAGCGAAAGCTCCGAGACGGGGGCGCCGTTCGCAGCGGCAACCGCACTTATGGTTGCATCGTCTGGAATATGTACGGAGGCAATCACGGATACCTGGATCTTTACCAGGCCATAGAGGTCTCCTGTAACTACTATTTCTTTGATATAGCCACAGGCAGAGATTTCTACCGAGGCACTTCTTTGGGGCTGAAGGATGAGATGAACATCGAAAAGATTACCCAATACGCTGAGCAGTATGGATTAGGGCAACCCACAGGGATTGAGATTGCCGAGACGGTAGTAGCCGTACCGAGCGAAGAACGCAAGATGTCGGCGATGAAAACCTATTTAAGGAACGTGCTGATCGGCCGGGCGGAGATGTATTTCAAAGATGAGGCCATCGAAAACAAAGAACTGCTGATGGAGGAAATCAATACCATTGTGGGATGGACGGAAGAGAATCCAAGCCGTAACACGACTTTAGAACGTTTGAGCAAACTGAGCATCCGGGAGGAAATGATTGAAACGGTATGCGACCTCTGCAAGTTCTCTTACTTCAACCAGGCCGCATGGACCCTGGGCGACGAGTTGAACATCGCTATTGGTCAGGGTGAAAACGCCTATACCCCCCTCCAAATAGCCAACTATGTTGCAACAATCGGTAACGGGGGAGTTCGAAATAAGGTGAGCCTCATCCGTGCAGCAGAAGGTCAGGGTCTCATAGAAAAGGAAGCCGGAGCTTCCATGGATATTGAGGATCCGGGTATTTTGAAAGATATCACAGAAGGAATGCGCCGCGTGGCACACGGGAGCAGGGGCAGCGCCAGAAGTCTTTTCGCAAGATTTCCTGTATCAGTAGCGGCCAAGACCGGTACCGCTGAGAGAGCGGGTAAAATCAATCCGGTGGATGAGGTGGAATATCTGAAGACTCATTTGAAGGGGATTAACCCGGCCTTATCCTGGGAACAGGTAGAAGCGGAAAAAGACCGTCTTCTAAAGGATTATCCTGATGTTTACACATCGGAAAATTCAGCAGCAAGACAGGCAGTGTTG
The DNA here is from genome assembly GCA_041678465.1 of Anaerovoracaceae bacterium. Classification (GTDB taxonomy): domain Bacteria; phylum Bacillota; class Clostridia; order Peptostreptococcales; family Anaerovoracaceae; genus UBA1426. The sequence continues at coordinate 3,576 of JBAYOC010000192.1, forward strand.
AATCTTTCCAGAGGAAAGGTC
>JBAYOC010000193.1:0-3561 GCA_041678465.1 Anaerovoracaceae bacterium
CCAATATAAAAATAACAGTGCCATATAGTTTCCATGCCTTTCTTCCATGGAACACTATACATGGAAAATCGGTTTTCGTCCAGAAGCAGAGTTAAAAGATTTCTGGAACGTGGCCTAGTGATGACAGTCACGACGAGTCAGCACATTGTCTTGGCGCGATGGTAATGCAACTCTCATAGTTACGCCTCCTGTTTAATCTTCTTAAAAGTTATAAAAATAGTTATTGAGATATAACAATATCAAAATTAGTATAATTCTATTTTATGACATATGTCAATAACCATCTAGAAATAAAAGTGTGCTGTGGGACGTTCTTAAATTGCTACAAAGTAACCATCGTATCGATATCCAGCTTATAAGTCACGTCTTTTCGTTCAACGATAATAGAGATTTTACTCCGGAGCGGCTCATCTTGCCGGATTTTCGCAATCAGTTCACTTGTGGGGTTAATGGCATAGGGATGGCCCACCATCTGTAACATAGTGAAGTCACCGGCAGTGTCTCCGTAGGCGAAGCTTTCGGAGAGATCGAGATCGTGTTTTTCCACCATTTCCATCACTGCCTTCCGTTTGCTTCTCGAATCCCACATGGGATGGATTATGCCGTTATAGGCTCCATCTTCACCAATTTCATAAATTGTTCCCTTATAATCATCCATGCCGTATTTGAAAGCCATTTCCCGGACCAATTCAATGGGAGATCCGGAAATCGCTATGGCTAAATGCCCCTGGTCTTTGTGCCATTTGATCTGATCCCGGGTAAAAGTATAGACTCGCTCGCCACTCTGTTCGATCACCTTGCGTGCAATATACCGGATGTGAAAGGGATCGGTACTCTGAACGGTATCCGTATAGATATCCACCATTTTCTGCAGATAGAGGTCATAGTCCCCGATGCGTTTATTCCATTTTGTAAAGGCCGGTTCTACTTCCCGATGCCATTTGTTTATGTCGATCAGCTCATAGGTGATCATTTTTCGAAACATCTCACTGATCAGGCCTTCCCGGGAAATCGTACCGTCCACATCAAAAAATGCCGCTGGCTTTTTCATGGCAGTCCCTCCTTTTTCTTTATATTATCCTAACAGGTAATAATCAATCAATTTTATTTCAATTAATTACAAAAAAACCTGCGGCAATGATAGCTGCCGCAGGCATAAGATAGAAACATTTATTAGCAAGATCCCGAATTGTTGCCGGAAAAGTGGAATCCTTTATTATACCATTTATCTCCATATTCCAATAATTGGTTTGCTAAATAAGCTTCCAAATCCTTGGAGTATACGATCTTGACTCCATTGGATTCAACCATTAGATCATCCTCTTTCTTTTGCTCATCCAGAGCTAATCCCAGCTGGGGGCCTCCTCAGCCATGGCCGGCAAAGGAAACCCTGAGCATCTGTCCATCAGGATTGCTTGTGCTTGCGGCCATCTCCTTAAACTTTGCGGCAGCCGAATCTGTTACTGTAAGCATGATTCATTACCTCCATATCGTTCTATTATTACTATGCATTAAAAAGAATATACTTGATGCTAATTATTATAGCACATTACCTTATTTTCTCTGTGATATAGTCACACAACCTTCGGCATCCTCCTTCCATATCTTTTGATGATCTTTTTGACATGTTACAATTGCGCACTAATATAAATATACAGAGGGATAGGAAACCGAATACTGCATAAAGGAGTCTTTCAATGGAGAGTTTTAACCCACAGTGTATTACCTACAGCCAAATGAACCTAATCTTTAACGCAAGATTCTATTATAGAAGGCTGACGACCTGGACAAGGGCTTACTTAAGGAGCCGATATTCCGGTATCGGGACTATGGAAGCTCAATTTGAGCGCTTTTATCTTGAAACTTTGGATATCGGTGAAATGATGCAGATCATCTTTGGGCGCCAGGCCTCGGAGAGGTACGCTCAATTAGTTAGCCAGTATGCAGTCATATTCAACCAGCTCATCTCTGCTCAATTGGAGGGAAATGAAGAGGCTATCAGAGAAAACGTGAGTCGACTCTATGACAATGTGGATGAAAGAGCGCTTTTTTTAGAATCTATAAATCCCTATTGGAGCGCGGAGGGATACAGAGATCTGTTTTATTCTTATATTGATTATATTATCGAAACAGCCAATATAATAGCAGCAAGGGATGTGACCCGAGAAATAGAGTTGTACGATATCCTGAATGACCATACCAACAGAATGGGGGACGTCTTTGCCCAAGGGGTGTATGACTTTGTTACATCGGGATCCGGAATTTCAATGGAGAATGCTGCTACCGGTCAAACTAGAGACACGATACCATGCATCACTTTCGACCAGATGAATAAAGTTTATGACATCAGAATGCTTCGGTTTGAACTGGTCACATGGATCCGAACTTATATGCTGAGCAGGTTTGTAGGAACAGGTAATTCCGAGCAAATCTTTGCTAGGTTGATGCAGGTACCCGTGAAATTTGTTACCTATATGCAGGAGTTTTATCCCGAAGTTAACGCGGAGGAATATCTACAGCTGTTTACTACCTATATAGAACTTATTTCAGACTTTATCACAGCTTTACTTGAAAACAACGCCGAGGAGTTAAATCAAATAACTGTAAGTCTCTATGAAAATGCTGATAATAGAGCTACTTTTCTATCCTCAATCAATCCTCTCTGGGGTTTCGAAGATACCCAAAACATCTTATACGTTAATCTTCGCAGTACTATTGAGGAGGCTATTAGTTTTCTTACCGAAGAGTATGAAAGAAATATCGATATCTTTACCCGCCTTTTAGACCAGGCAGAAACCGCAAGTGACTTTCTTGCAAGGGGATTGTTTGATACTATGGCTTCACAAAATATCGAAAGGAAAGAGTAGAGTTAATAGTTTGAAAGACCCTAAGAAAAAACAGCCGCGCCGGATAAACCCGGAGCGGCTGGTACCATTTATGGAGGCTCATAAAAACTGAAATCAGCAACATTTACTCTTTCTTCTTCTATCTCTTTCGTCGCTAAGATCGTCTACTCCTCTAACGAGGTTGCATAACCCTTCCTGAAGGTCATGCAAGCCGCATTGGACGCTTTCCAGCCCTTCACAGAGACAGCAGTTTTTCAGTTGGCAAAGGCCTTCCTGGACGCCTCTAATGCCGTCTTTTAGATCACAGATTCCTTCTTTAATGTTCATATTGCTTCTGTAATCACACTCGAACTCCACATCTCTTAATCCGTCAATGACTTTATCGAGGCACTTATCAACTTTACACAGTCCTCTTTCGATGCCTCTTATGCCTTCCTGAATTCTGCAGCAGCAAATGTCTTCAAGACCACAAACAATATCCTTAATACCTTCCTCAACCCCACGGATTGCCTCCAGTATCTCGTCTAGAATATCCCCAGGCTCACAAAAATCGCATCTGCATTTACAACATCTATCTCTATTCATATCTCATCACCTTTTTATATTTCTCACCTTAAGCAGGCCTAGTACTCTGTAACACATAAAAGTTTACATATGCTCTGTGACAACACTTAGATGCCACAGTGTACTAGTATGAGTATATGAAAAGTCAAAG
>JBAYOC010000194.1:0-3558 GCA_041678465.1 Anaerovoracaceae bacterium
AATATGCTTCGTAGCTCCGTCTCCGAGTAGAGGCGGTAACTCTCATGCAGTTCCTCGAGCACCGTGAGTTCACTCCGCAGCATAGCCTGTTCCTGATCGTAATAGCCGGGCGTAACGTTGTGCCCCAGGCGGACAAAACCGGAATCTGCCATGAGCCGGCCCATTATGATCTTCAGCAGGGTAGTCTGCCCGATGCCGTTTGGACCTACCATACAAATTCTCTCTCCGCGCTTGATGTCGAAGCCTACGCCGGTAAAGAGGGTCCGGACTTCCTTTTCATCTGTAAAACCCATGGAGAGGTCTTGCCCATACAATACGTCGTTACCGCTTTGGAACCTCTCTTTAAAATGAATCTTCATGCGTCCCGTTGAGGCAATGGGCCGCTCCAGGCGTTCAACGTGATCCAGTCGCTTTTCTCTGGATCTTGCCCGTTTTGCAAGTTTTTCCGTACCGTGCTGCCGAAAGCGGCGTATCATATCTTCTTGTCGTTGAATTTCCTGCATCTGCTTGCTATATTTTCGCAGCCGGTCCTCTTCTCTTTGTTTCTTTTTTTCGAGATAAAGGGTGTAATTTCCTTCGTATACAAATAGATTGGTATGTTGGATCTCAAAGATGCGCGTTACGGTCTGATCCAGGAAATATCTGTCATGGGATACAATGACCAGAGTACCGGAATAGCTTTTCAGGTATTGTTCCAGCCATTTCAAGGTTCCGATATCCAAATGATTGGTCGGTTCATCCAGAAGTAACAATCCGGGCTTTTTCAGCAAAAGGGAAGCAAGCGCCAGCCTCGTCCTTTCCCCGCCGGACAGAGTAGATATTTTCTTCTCGTAAAACTCTTCGGGGAATGCCATGCTGGATAGGATTCCCCGTATTTCACTCCGGTAGCTGAAGCCTCCCCCTCGCTCATAAGATTCCATGAGTTCATTATACCTTAAGAGCAGATCCTCCACATCTTTGCCCTCTTCGGATTTTCGGGAAATCAGAGTGGACATATCGTGCATGCTTTCTTCCATTGCCATCGTCTCTGAGAAAATGGAAAGCATCTCTTGATATACGGTATTTTCTGAGGAAAAATTATCGTGCTGCTTGAGGTAGCCGATATCCACCTGAGAGGACATGAACAACTCACCGGTATCATGAGGAAGTTGGCCCGTCAAAATAGAGAGCAGGGTGGATTTACCCGCGCCATTGTCGCCGATAATGCCGATGCGGTCCCCTTCATTTATATGAAAGGAAACGTCCTGAAGGATTGCGTCGATGCCATATGACTTGCCTATGCCGGAGGCGGATGTGATTACCATAAAAACAGCTCCTGATTCTACGTATAGGGGGATGGGGCAAGGGTTGTGAAACCTTTTACATCCCAAAAATAATTTGAGTTTTCATGAAATAAGTGGTATACTATATTTTAGTATAATTGAATTTAAGGATATTTAATAATAGTATACCATTCCGGAGTGCATCCTGCGCAAGCCGGTCTTGTTTATTGATGTATGTATGAACCCAGCGCTTTACAGTATAATACATAATGAATATTGTGGCAATCGAGGGTATTTAGGAAAGAGTGGAGAAAAGATGAGAGACAACAGAATTTCGAATGCAGTTATAAGACGTCTGCCCCGCTATCGGAGGATACTAGAGGAGCTTGTATCAAAGGATATCGAGCGGATTTCCTCAAATGAGCTGAGCGCTTTGACCGGCTATACAGCATCTCAGATCCGCCAGGATCTTAATAACTTTGGCGGATTCGGACAGCAAGGCTACGGGTACAATGTCCAGAGCCTGTTCGCCCAGATCGGTTTAATTCTGGGGCTGGACAGGGATTATCACATGGTCATCGTAGGCTGTGGAAACCTAGGACAGGCAATTGCCAACTACGCCACCTACTATAAGAGGGGATTTCAAATTAAAGCTATGTTCGATGTGAACCCTAAGCTGATTGGAATCAGAATCAATGATATCGAAGTTGAAGACTATGAGTTTCTTGATAAGTATCTCGAAGAGAATGAGATTGAGATCGGAATCATATGTACTACAAAGAACAGCGCACAGGATGTTGCAAACAAATTCACCGAAGGAAAGGTGAAGGGTGTCTGGAACTTTGCTCCTGCAGATATTGAAGTGGGAGAGGGCATTGTGCTGGAGAACGTTCACCTAAGCGACAGCCTCAACACCCTTGCTTACTATATCAGCCATCAAGATCGTCCATAGAAGGGGAACTGCTGATTCACAGACAAGATATGATTCAAAAAACGAAAATAACCGTTTCGCAGGAAACGGTTATTCACACTTTATGTGACGACAGCCTATTCAGGGATGGGGGAGTCTGTGGGACAGACGTCCGCGCAGGCGCCGCAATCAATGCATTTATCGGGATCGATAATATAAATGGGATCGCCTTCTGATATTGCTTCTGTAGGACATTCCGGAGCACAAGCTCCACAGGCGATGCAGGAATCTTCGATAACATAAGACATGATTAAATCCTCCTTTAGTATTGTGCGCTACGGTTATAAGACCAAGCAATTTGATTATAGCAGAACAATAAAAGTTTCACAACGTTTTTTATGAGGATAGCTGCATGAAGGTTTTTGGATTATACGGTAAGAGCGGAACAGGTAAGAGCTATCACGCAATGAGCCTCTGCAAAGAGTTGGATTTAGAAGCCATCATTGACGATGGCTTATTCATTTTTGGTAACAGGGTCCTTGCGGGAATCTCGGCCAAACGTCAAAGCACCAAAATAAAAGCAATTAAAACTGCACTTTTTACGGAAGATGAGCATTGTAGTGAGGTTCGAGATAAGATTCGTCAGGTGGACCCTCCCGGGATACTGATCCTGGGCACATCTCGGGAGATGGTTTATAAAATCAGAGACCGTCTGGAACTGCCGGAGCTGACCGGACTAATCTCCATTGAGGAAATCACATCGGAAAGCCAGAGAGAAACAGCGAAGAAGCAGCGAAAGGAATTGGGAAAGCACGTTATTCCCGCTCCCACCTTTCAGATCAAGCGGCAGTTTTCGGGTTACTTTTTGGATCCTCTGCGCATTTTCCGTAGTCGGGGTGGAAAGACTACCTATGCGGAAAAAACGGTTGTGCGGCCGACCTACAGCTACCTTGGAGACTATGACCTTTCAGATAAGGTTATCACCGATATCGCCACCTACATCGGAGAAAGAATTTCAGGGGTGGAGGCCGTGTTGCGGGTGACTGCAGAAAGCACCGATGAAGGTGTACGCATTATCGTCTTGGTAGTTATGAAATACGGTGCCATGATTCTGGATACGGCGAAAGAGCTCCAGGAGAGGATATCGGAAAAGGTGGAGGCCATGACAGCCTTTAACGTAATCGCGGTTGACATCGATGTGCGAGGTATAAAATAGCGACCACAGGGACAGACCCCGTGGCTGCTTTTCCAAATAGAGACTTGCAATCAGACACTCTTGGTATAGAACCGCCACGGGGTCTGTCCCTTTTAGGAATAAAAAAAATGGAAAAACTATTGACATTCCTTGGAGAGTGTATTAGATTATTGTTAGCACTCCGAGATGAT